>DATBBO010000175.1:0-7686 GCA_036270995.1 Dongiaceae bacterium
GAGTACTACGTCCATATCGATCTGATGGTCGTGCCGATCGCGCCCAAGCTCACCGCCGTCTGCCTTGCCTGCACCGAACCCGGAATCGTCGACTGGCTGAAGGGCAAAGGTCACGAGATCATCGACGTGCCGTTCCAAGACACCATGGCTTTGGGCTGCAACTTCATGTCCCTGGGCCGCGACCGGGTCATCGCCCCCAAGGTCAGCCAGACACTTATCAAGCAGCTGAAGGCCCGCGGCTTCGAGGTCGCAGATATCGACATGAGCGAGATCTCGAAGACCGGCGGCGGCATCCACTGCATGGCCCAGGCGCTGCGCCGCGCCGCCTAGGAGCCGCCGAATCTCTTTTCCGTCATCTCCGCGAAAGAATGACGTCTGGGGAGCGGCAAGGGTGGTTCTATTCGGCGGGTCCGTGCATTAGAGTGCGGGCCCAGGAATCACCCGCCGCCAGATCATGCCCGCACCCATTCCCGTCTTCGATGTCGGCAATGTCCTGATCCGCTGGGATCCGCGTAATCTCTACCGGAAGCTCATCGCCGACGAGGCGGAGCGGGAGGATTTCCTCGCCCGCATCTGTTCGCCCGAATGGAACCTGGAGATGGATCGCGGCCGGGCCTTCGCCGAAGGCGTCGCCGAGCGCGTCGCCCTCTTTCCACAGCATGAGGCGCTGATCCGCGCCTTCGACGAGCGGTGGCTCGAGACTCTCGACGGCGCGGTGGAGGAAGCGGTCGCGATCCTGGAGGAACTGCGCGCCGCCGGCGTCAAGACCTACGCCATCACCAATTTCTCGCGCGAGAAGTTCGCCCTGACCCGGACCCGCTATCCCTTTCTCGACAGCTTCGAGGGGATCATCGTCTCGGCGCATGAGCATTTGCTGAAGCCGGACCCTCGAATCTATGCCTTGCTCTGCGAGCGCCATGGGCTGGCGCCGGCCGATTGCATCTTCATCGACGACAACCTGGCCAATGTGGAAGGGGCCCGCGCCTTCGGCATGCAGGGCCATCACTTCAAGACAGCGGCGGGGCTGCGCGCCGATCTCAGGCAGCAGGGCCTGCCGCTGCGCTGAACTTCCAAAGCTTCGGAGCGCGCGTCACACCCGATTGCTGTTGATTGCCAGCAGCAGCTCTTCTTCGAGCGCCACGCGACGCTTGCGCAGCCCTTCCACCTCGGGGAGCGATTCCGTCGTCGTCGAGCCGAGATGAAGCAGGCGCTCGACGACATGGCCGTAGCGGTGGACCAGCTCCTCGAAACCCGAGTTCGTCTGGTTGAGGGCCTCGATGGTCTCGGCATGCTCGGGAAAGCGGGTGATGACGTGATGAATCATGCGGGCCTCCTGCGCTGGCAGCTTGCCTTATTTTTTTCGCATTCTCTTCCTAATGTCCGCGAGTGCGGGCGACATGACAAGGCTTTCATCGGCGTGTCAGCTCACGGTCACGGAATCAGTACTAGTTTCGGCTGAGGGACAGCACAAATCTGCGTGAGGATGCGAAGACTTGGAACCGCCGATTAATAGACTGCCAACCCGTCATCCCTAATATCTCGTTCTGGAGGAAACGCCTTGGGGTGGCATCGCCAGCAAGTAGCAAAGGATGCGCGCCATGATCTACGAGCAGGACCATCACACGGAATCGGCCAAGCAGCTTCGTGCGGAGGCCCGAAAGCTGCTTGACCTCATCGCCGCCGCCGCCGACCGCAACGAAAAGCGCGGGCTGGCAAAACGGGCCTTCGTGCTCGTTCAGCAGGCGGAGGAGTTTCGCCGGCTGGATTGACCACCATCGTGGAGGCCACATCCGGGCGCTCGCCTTGCGAGCGTCCGGGCCGTGCCCCCGATTTCCTCCCTCGAGAATGACGACTGGACGACGCCGCGCGATATATGCGCCGCCGTCCCCCTTGCCTGACCGGTCATCCCGGGCTAGAGGCTTCCTGTCGCCTCTCGCGGATTGTTCGCAATGCCTCTCATTCCCGGCCCCAGCTTCGCCGGCCCGCTGCTCGCCTGTGTCTTCCTCTCCGCGGCCGCCCAAGCCCAGGAGAAGCCGGGCGATGCCGATCTCTGCTACAAATCGGTGAGCGCCACGGCGGTCACGATGGAGGGTGTCATCGCCGCCTGCTCGCGGGTGATCGCCACGCCGGGAAAGAGCCAGGGGGAGCTTGCCACGGCGCATAACAACCGCGGCGCCATCTATCTCCATGCCGGCCAGCCTGCCAAGGCGATCGAGGATTTCAGCGCGGCCATCGCGCTCGATCCCGGCTCGGCCATGGCTCTCGGCAATCGCGGCGAGGCCTATCGCCTGCAGCGCGACTACGACAAGGCGCTGGCCGATGAGGAGGCGGCCATCCGCCTCGAGCCCAAGCTTCAGATGGGTTATCTCAATCGGGGCGCGATCCGCGCCGCCCTCGGCCAGTACAAGCTCGCCATAGCTGACTTCGACGAGGTGACCCAGCTCGATCCCTATTCGGCGCCAGCCTATCTGAACCGGGGCGAAGCCCGTCGCCTCTCCGGCGAACTGCCTCAGGCCCTCGAGGACCAGAACAAGACCATAGAGCTCGATCCGAAGCTGCCGGAGGCTTATCTCAGCCGCGGCCTGATCTATCAGGCCATGAATCGGACCGACGATGCTCTCGCCGATTTCGATAGGGCGATCCGGCTCAATCCCGACTCCTTCGCCACCTATATCGACCGCGCAAACATCTATCGCAGGCAAGGCGACTATGCGCGCGCGCTGGCGGATCAGACGACCGCCATCAAGCTGGCGCCGGACTTTCCGCTGCTCTATCTCAATCGTGGTCAGGTCCTGCGGGATATTGGCCGTCCCGCGGATGCGATCCGCGACTATGACACGGCGCTGCGCCTCGATCCCAAGCTGGCCGCCGCCTATGCCGATCGGGCGGCCGCCTATGGCGCGACCGGCGATTTGGACAAGGCGCTGGCCGATGCGGAGGCTGCCATCGCTCTGGATCCCGCTTCCCTCGGCGGCTATGCCATGCGGGGCAATATCCGCAACATGCGGGGCGATTATGCGGGGGCGGTCGAGGACTATAGCCACGTCATCTCCCTCAACCCCCGCGATGCCATGGCCTACAACAATCGCTGCTTCGCCCTAGCACTCCTCGGCGATCTCGACCGGGCGCTTGCCGATTGCGACAAGTCGCTGGCGATGCAGCCGGAGGATGCCATGACTCTCGATTCACGGGGCTATGTGCATCTGCGCGCCGGGCAGCCCGATCTCGCCATCGCCGATTACGATGCCGCCCTCAAGCTCGAGCCCAGGATCGATACCTCCCTCTTCGGCCGCGGCGTCGCCCTTGCGGCGCTCGGCGACAAGGCACGGGCGGCCACAGATCTCGCCGCGGCACGGGCGATCAACCCCGCGATCGACCGCGAGATGGCCAAGGCCCATGTGACAGCGCCGCAGGGGTTGTGAGCCTCTCGGGTTTTCCGCGTCTGCCGACTGTGCCCGGACATGTGCGATCGGCTTGCAATTGGGCCGGAAATCCATGAGGGTTCGATGGGAGGGACCATGACCCATCCCATCCAGATCATACTGACGCGCCAGCTGGCGACCTATCTCAGCGTCCCCGTTTTCCTCGTCGATCCCAAGGGCAATCTGCTTTTCTACAACGAGCCCGCCGAGACTGTTCTTGGCCGCCGGTTCGATGAGACCGGCGTGATGCCGGCGGAGGAATGGTCCTCGGTCTTCACCGTCATCGACGATGGCGGAGAGCCTGTCCCGCCCGATGACCTTCCCCTGATGATCGCGCTCACCAGGCGGCGCCCGGCGCATTCGCGCTTCTTCATCAAGGGGCTGGACGGTACCGTCCGGCATCTCGAGGTCGCGGCGATCCCCATCTCCGGGCTTCAGGACGAGTTCCTGGGCGCTGTCGCCATCTTCTGGGAAGTCGCCGCGTGACGCGCGTCACGCTGTTCGGGACCCGCGGTTCGGTCGCGTCACCCGGCCCTGAGACGGCGGGCTATGGGGGAAACACATCGACCGTCGAGGTCTGTGGAAGCGATGGCACGTTGCTCGTGCTGGATGCCGGCACGGGAATCCGCCGGCTTGGCCAGCAGGTCCCGCGCACCATGTCCCGGATCGACATCCTGCTGACCCATCTGCATATGGACCACATCCAGGGGCTGGGCTTCTTCACCCCGCTCTACAATCCGGCGATCGAGGTCCATATCTGGGGGCCTTCGAGCAGCACGCTCTCGCTGGAGGCGCGCCTTTCGCGCTATCTCTCGCCGCCCCTGTTCCCGGTTCACCTGCGCGACCTGCCCCGGCTCACCTGCCATCAGCTGCCGTACACGCCCTTCGAGATCGGCCCGTTCCGGATCCGCGCGGCCCTCGTCTGCCACCCCGGGCCGACCGTCGGCTACCGGATCGAGGCGAAGGAGGGCGTCGTCACCTATCTGTCGGATCACGAGCCTGCCCTTGGCCTCGGAAACGGGCGATGGCCGGGGAAGGAGTGGATCTCGGGCTATGACCTTGCGGTGGATTCCGATCTTCTGATCCATGACTCCCAATACACCGACGAGCAGTACAAGCATTGTCTCGGCTGGGGCCACAGCACCTATCGCCATGCCTTCGAATTCGCGGCCCAGGTCGGCGCCAAGGAGATGGTCCCCTTCCATCACGATCCCTCCCATGATGACGCGACGCTCGATCGTCTGTTCGAAGACGCGCTGCGGCAATCTCGGCCCCGCTTCAAAGTATCGCAGGGCCGCGAAGGCGCCGTGTTCCATGTGGGAGCGAGCTGAGCCCTCTGGTCTCGAAGCCTAGCAGGTCAAGTGTCGGTGGCAGCCGCCGGACTGGCCGTCGCGGAACAACGGGTTGTTCGGGTTGTTCGGCGGGAAGAGCTGGAAGGTCACGTTCTTCATGAAGGCGACAAAGCGCGGGTCGTCGGGCCCTGTATAGCCCTTGCCGCCGCCCTCGAGATAGGTCAGGGGCCGACCCTCCTGACAGAAGGCGGCCGCGAGGCTGACGCTGCCGTTGGCCAACTCGTTGCGCGCCGGCGGGGCCGGCGGGATGGTGCAGATGGTGTTGATGCTGAGCGGGTTCGGTCCACCAAAGCCGAGGCGCACATAGAACATGCGCTTGAAGCTGCCCTCGGGTTCGGTGGTGAAATGGGTCGGCGGGCCGAAATGGGCGGCGTACATGGCGTCGGTCACCGCCTTGTCGAACTGCTCCTGGTCGACATTGAAGGGATTGCCCATGATCTGGGTCAGGAGCTGGCCGGAGCCGCCGGCCATGGAGATGTCCTGGATCGGCGTATAGGAGTAGTCGTAGTAGGTCCAAGAGATCGAACCGCTGCCGAGACCCGCGCCGGGATCGCCGCTGCGAGAGCCGGTGCTGCAGGCGGCCAGGAACAGGGCAAGGCCGGTACAGAGATGCTTCAACTGGGACACGTGAAAACTCCTTCAGGCCGGCATTTTACCCGCTCGCGATGGCCCGACGGAGCAGGAAGTCATGATGATGTGATCGGACGTGATCGGGATCCGGAAGCGGAGTCGCTCCGGCTGCGGCTCAAGGCGAGCCGCCGGCCTTCCCGCGGCGGGCTGCAATCGAATCGGCGAGCACGCAGAGGATCTCGAACATCAGATTGGCCGCATTGAGGGCCGTGTGGCCGGAGGGGTCCGCCATTGGCAGCACCTCGCAGACATCGCCGCCGACGATGTCGAGCCCCTGAAGCCCGCGAATGATGACCTGGGCATCGCGCATGCTGAGGCCACCCGGCTCCGGAACGCCCGTGCCGATGCAGAAGACCGGATCCAGGCCGTCGATATCGAAGGTGATGTAGGTCGGACCCTCGCCGCAGACCCGGCGCGCCTCGGCGATCACGGCCTTGCGGCCCATCTCCTCGAAATCGTCCATGGTGACGATGCGCATGCCGACGTCATAGCCGTATTGGATGTCGTCGTCGCCGAAGCGCGTGCCGCGCAGCCCGATCTGGATCGTGCGCCGCGGATCTATGATGCCCTCCTCGACCAGGCGGCGGAACGGCGTCGCATGATTGATCTTGCTGCCGATGAGCGTATCGAGGGTATCGGCATGGGCGTCGAAATGGACGACGCCGAAGGGTTTGCCGCGGAACATGCCGCGCAGGATGGGCAGGGTGATCGTATGGTCGCCGCCCGCCGAGATCGGCGCCACGCCGTGATCCGTCAGCTCGCTGATGAAGCGCGTGATCATGTCCACGCTCTCCAGCAGGTCGAAGGGATTGATCGGCGTGTCCCCCAGATCGGCGACATTGCACAGCCGGAAAGGCGCGATGCGGCTGGTGGCGTTCACCCGGCGGATGATCCGGGACATTTCCCGGATCTGGGCCGGCCCCTGGCGCGCCCCGGTGCGGAAATTCGTGCCGAGGTCGAAGGGGACACCCACCAGCCCGACATCGACACCCTGCGGGCTCTTCACCCGCGGCGTGCGCATGAAGGTCGCGATCTCGGCGAAGCGCGGAACGACGCTGGCGTCAATGGGCTGCAGGGATGGCCGGCTGTCGTTCATGTCGTGCGCCCTCGGGCATGGATCAGCCCTGCCAAGCTCGCGCCGGCAAGGATGCGAGTCAAGTCATGACGGCTTCGGGGTGCGGCCCTTTATGGCACTGGCGACGGCGGGAGACCGTCAGTTCCTCGAATATCAGGCGCAAATGCGCCTATTCGGCTGCAGATACGCCCATGTCAGCCCGTTCAACCCCCGCGTGGGTCGGCGCTCAGGACCGTCGCGGGACCCGCCCCGTGATCGCATTGGCCAGGCCTCGGCCGGTGATGCGCCCGGCGGAATCGATCGCCAGGCGTGCGGCGACCTTGCCCTTGAGCCGCTCGATCTCGTTGGGGGCCATTTGCTTGATGAGCGGGCCGACGCTCCCGCTGCCGCCGACGCTCGAGCTCCAGAAGTCCTCGAAATCGGCGAAGTGCCGTTCGACCCTGATCTCACGGGTCTCGACCGCCTCGAGGCCGCTACTCTCCCAGAGATCGCGGAGCGCGGGCATCTGCGAGATGGATGCGCTTGGCGGCAAAGGAGGGTTGAATCCCGCCGCCCGCAATTCCTCCATGATCGGCGTGAAGGGAAACCCGCCGCTGGGGAGGTCCCAGGCATAGGCGGCGACGATGCCGCCTGGGGAAACGACACGCATCATCTCCGCGAGACCCTTGGCCGGCTCGGGAACGAAGAAGATCACCAGAGCCATCACCGCCGCATCGAAGTGGCGGGCCTCGAAGGGGAGATCCAGGGCATCGCCCTGTTGGAAGACGGCCCCTCTTGCGCCGGGCCGCTCGCGGGCGAAGCGCAGCTGCGCCTCGGAGGGATCGATGCCCTGGACCTCGCGCGGAGTGGTGCGCTGGATCACCAGCTCGGTGAAGGCGCCATTGCCGCAGCCGATATCGATCCAGGCGAGGCCCGTGGGCGGGGCCAGCCAGTCCAGAAAGATCTCCCCCGCGAGCCGGCTCCAGCCGCCCATCCCGCGCTCATAGGCCGCACCGTCTTCGAAACGGATAGTAGTCTCAGACATTGCCGGGGTCCTTCAGCGAGCGATCCATCCGCCGTCGATCACCAGAAGATGGCCGACGATGAAGCGCGCCTGCTCCGAGCAGAGGAAAAGCACGGCGGCGGTCAGTTCCTCCGCCTTGCCCAGGCGGCCGATGGGAAACAGCTTTCCCGCATCCTCAGGCATGATGTTCTCCTTCTCCATCCA
>DATBBO010000176.1:0-5650 GCA_036270995.1 Dongiaceae bacterium
GGATACGTGCAAGCAATTTTTCCGACTGACTTGCGGCTGCGGCACCCCTAGCATGCGCCCGAGCGAGGGGAAGCGCGATGCGTGTCGTCGTCCTGGGCAGCGGCGTGGTTGGCGTGACGACGGCCTACTACCTGGCGGCCGACGGCCATGAGACGGTCGTCATCGACCGCCAGCCCAAGGCCGGGCTCGAAACCAGCTATGCCAATGCCGGGTTGATCGCGCCCGGTCACGTCTATTCCTGGGCCTCCCCCCGTGCCCCGAAGATTTTGCTGCAATCTCTGTGGCGTAGCGATGCTGCCCTCAAGTTCCGACTAAAGGCCGACCCGCGACTCTGGCTGTGGAGCCTGCGCTTCCTCGCCAATTGCACCGCCGCGCGCAACCGCGCGAACACGCTGAGAAAGCTCTCCCTCTGCCTTTACAGCCAGGCCCAGCTGGCGGCGCTCGCCCGGGACACGGCGGTCGAGTATCACGCCATCCGCAAGGGGCTTCTCTACCTCTATCGCGACCCCGCGCATTTCGAGACCGGGACCGCCAATATGCGGCTTCTCCAGGAGCATGGGCTCGAGCTCCAGGCGATCGACCCGGCGCGGATCGTGGCGCTGGAGCCCGCGCTCGCCGCCGCCCAGGGCAAGTTCGTCGGCGCCATTTATGCGCCCAGCGACGAAAGCGGGGATTGCCTGAAGTTCACCCAGGGCCTGGCCGCGGTGGCCGCAGGCCGGGGCGTCGATTTCAAGCATGAGCACGAGGTCAGGCGGATCGAGCAGCAGGGCGGCAGGATCACCGGCATTGTCACCGATAAGGGCCGGGTCGAGGGCGACGCCTATGTCCTGGCGCTGGGCAGCTATAGCCCCATTCTGGCCCGGCCGCTCGGCCTCGACCTTCCGGTCTACCCTGTGAAGGGCTATTCCCTGACCCTGCCGCTGGCGGAGGGTGCCGGCACCGCGCCGCTGATCGGCGGGGTCGATGAGGCGAATCTCGTCGCCTACGCCGCCCTGGGGGACCGGCTGCGCCTGACGGCCACCGCCGATTTCGCCGGCTATGACACGAGCTATGCGGCATCTCATTTCGCCGGCATGCTGCGCGTCGCCCGCGAGCTCTTCCCTCAGGCAGCCGCCTATGACAAGCCCGATTACTGGGCCTGTCTCAGGCCGATGACGCCCGATGGCCCGCCGATCATCGGGCGCTGCAAGATCGCCAATCTCTATCTGAACACCGGCCAAGGGCATATGGGGTGGACCATGGCGGCCGGCTGCAGCCGGATCGTCGCCGACCTGATCGCCGGCCGCGCCCCCGCCATCGACATCGCCGGGCTGACCCTGGATCGCTACTGAGCCCGAGCGCGCTTTCGCAGGGGGCGGCGAATCCGGCGGCCTGCGGGAGGATCAGCCCGGCAGCTTGAACAGGCTGCCGAAGCCGGCCACCGGCTCGCGGTAACCCGCGAGCCGCAGGCAATGCCAGGCAAGGGCGTGGTTGCTCGAGGTCACCGGCACGCCGATCTCACGCTCCAGCGCCTCGGCGATGGCGGCGACGCGAAGGCTGGTGCAGGAGACGAAGACCGCATCGATAGGCCCCGCCGCCACGAGCCGGCGTGCGGCGTCGCGGATCGAATCCGGCGTGATCCGTGCCACCTCGGTGTCGTTCTCATGGTTGAAGGATCCCATGACCGGGACATCGATGCCGCGCGCCTCGATGAAGCGGCGCAGCATCTGGTTGACGGATTCGATATAGGGCGTGAGCAGGGCGATGCGCCGGGCCCCCAGCGCCTTCAACCCGGCGATGGCCGCCGTGATCGGGGTGGTGCAGGCGATCCCGGGGCGGGCTTCGCGGATGCGGGCGAAGACCTTGTCCTCGCCGATCACCACGGTCCCGGAGGTGCACCCATAGGCCACCACATCCAGGCTCGAGCCTGGCAGGATCAGGCCCGTGGCTCCGGCCATGCCCTTCTCCATCTCCGCGAGCGTCGCCGGATTGATCTCGGCGGCATTGCGAATGCGGGTCTCGTAGAAGGCCACCCCGTCGATCGCCAGCATCTGGCGGAACTCATGCTCGATCGTCTGGTCGGTCGCCAGCACGATCAGGCCGATGGCAGCCCGGTGCGCGATGCCCCGGTCGAAGGTGAAGGGCATATGGGACAGGCTGACTGCCTGATCCGGCACTGCTTGCTTCACGGCTGCGTCATTCATGGGACCGACCCTCGAATTGTTCATTCCTTCGCACTATATCTCCTAGAGTAGCTGAGGAGGAGCGGGCAATGCGCCCAGCCTTCGGACCGGCCTTAGCGGCTGCTCTCATTCTGTCGGCGAGCCTGCTTGCACCGGCTTCCGTTCGGGCCGACGACCCGATGCAGCTCGCCGTCGTCAGCTACGGGAATATCCCTGCCGGATCGAACTTCGAGACCGAGCTCTCCCAGAACACCGAAATCGCCAACCATGTGGACACGGCCCTCAAGGATACCCTGACGGCCCACGGCTTCCACTATCGGCCGGAGGGCACAGGCCTCGTCTTCTCCATCAACGCCGATCCCACCGGACGGCGCGAAAGCAGCCTCTCCTTGGGCGTGAACGATCAGGCCAGCGGCCAGGTTCACATCGCGATCAATACGAACGACACCGGCCAGAGCACGGATACCGTGGCGCGCGGCTATCGCATCACGCTCGGAGTCTATGAGCGGGACAGCGGGCGCTATGTCTGGCGCGCGGAGATCAACGATCTGAGCCCCGACGCCGATCCCTTCTCCGCGACGAAGCCGATGGTCGAAAAGCTGGTGGCCGCGCTGGAGAAATCCGTCCGACCTGCCGACTGACCCTGCCGGCTCGGCTATTGCGGGGGGCTGAGCGAACCGGCACAGTGCCGGCCATGGATTCCCTGGGCATCAATCAGAACTGCGGGCAATCGGCGATCGCCTTCCTGGAGGCGAGCGGCGTCGACACGGTCTTCGGCATTCCCGGCGTCCATACTCTGGACTTCTACAAAGGCCTGGCCCAGAGCCGGATCCGGCATATCGGCGTGCGCCATGAACAGGGTGCCGGCTTCATGGCCGACGGCTATGCCCGCGCCTCCGGCAAGCCAGGTGTGTGTGTGCTCATCACCGGACCGGGGGTGGTGAACGCCGGAACGGCCATCGGCCAGGCCTTCTCGGATTCCGTGCCCATGCTGGTTCTGAGCAGCGTCAATGCCCGCGAGGATCTGGGCAAGGGCCGCGGACGCCTGCATGAGATCACGGACCAGCAGGCCGTGATGGCGCCGCTCACCGCTTTCAGCCGCACCATCATGGACCCGCGCGAGCTGGCGGGCGCCATGGCCGACGCTTATGCGGTCTTCGAGGCGGCGCGGCCGCGGCCCGTGCATATCGAGATCCCGCTCGACGTCCTGGCGGGCCCGGGCGTTGCGGCCGCCGACAGCCGCGGCCGGCGCAGGCGGCCCGATCCCGAACCGGCCGCCCTCGCCGCTGCGGCGGCGCTCATCGATTCCGCCGAGAGGCTCGTGGTCATTGCCGGTGGGGGCACCCTCGATGCCGGGCCAGCGCTACGGCGGTTCATCGAGAGGTCCGGCGCGCTGCTGATCCCGACCACCGCGGCCAAGGGTAATGTCCCCGACGATCATCCTCAGAGCCTCGGCTCCACCCTGCCTTTGCCCGCCACACGGGAGGTTCTGGCAGAGGCCGATGTCGTTCTGGCCATCGGCACCGAGCTTGCCGAGACGGATCACTGGACCGACCGTCTGCCGATCCGGGGCAAGCTCATCCGCGTCGATCTCGACCCGCGGGTGCTGGTCTGTGACTACGCTCCGGATATCGCCATCCTGGCCGATGCGGGCACGGTGCTGACGGCGCTCGGCGACAGGATCGGGGCCCGGCAGGCGGATCTGGCCCGGGTCGCCAGAGCGCGTGCCGCTCACGCGGCGTCCTGGGGGCCCTTGGCCCGCAAGCATGCCGCGGTCCTCGATGCACTGCGGGCCGTGCTCCCCGACGACGGGATCGTCGTCAGCGACATGACCCAGATCGCCTATACCGGCGCCACATACTTCGTCTGCCGTCGCCCGCGGAGCTGGTTTCATCCCCAGGGCTTTGGAACGCTGGGCTATGCCCTGCCGGCAGCGATGGGGGCCAAGCTCGCCGCGCCCGCCCGCGCCGTGGTGGCGATCGCCGGCGATGCCGGCTTCCTCTTCACCATGCAGGAGCTCGCAACCGCCGTGGAGCTCGAGCTGGCGCTGCCAATCTTGCTCTGGAACAACGATGCTCTGGGGCAGATCGCCGGCGATATGAGGGGCCGCGGCATACCGGAGATCGCGGTGAAACCGCGCAATCCCGATTTCCAGGACCTTGCGCGAGCCTTCCATTGCCGGGCCTGCCGCCCGGAGAGTATGGAGGCCCTGAAGACCGCGCTTTCGGAGTCGTTCCGGGCGGCTGGGCCGACGCTGATCGAGGTGCATCAGACTGCGGCCCTCCTCGACTGACGCGGCGGGAGCCGAGAGCCCATGACCAGCCCTCGAATTGGCCTTGCGCTCGGCGGCGGAGGTGCTCGCGGCTGGGCCCATATCGGCGTGCTGCGCGCTCTGGAGCGGGCCGGGATCAAGCCCGATGTGGTCTGCGGCACCTCGGTGGGCGCGCTCGTCGGCGCCCTTGCGCTTGCCGGACGGCTCGATGCCCTGGAGGACTGGGTGCTGGGCCTGAACCGGCTTCGCCTCGCCGGATATCTCGATTTCCGCGTCCGCGGCGGCATGATCTCCGGAAATCGCCTGACCGCGGCGCTGCGCGAGCAGCTGGGCGATCTCACGATTGAGGAGCTTCCGGTCCCCTTCGCCTGCGTGGCGACCGATCTGCTCACCGGCCACGAAGTGTGGCTGCGCCAGGGCAATGTGGTGGAGATGCTGCGCGCCAGCTTCTCGCTGCCGGGCCTCTTCTCCCCGGTCGAGGTGGACGGGCGGTGGCTGGTGGATGGCGCGCTCGTCAATCCCCTGCCGGTCTCCGTCTGCCGCGCCATGGGCGCGCGCGTCGTCATCGCGGTCAATCTGAATGCCGATCCCATCGGCCGCATCCGCATGCCCGGCCAGCGTATTGCCCGGGCCATCGGGTTCGACCTCGTGCCGGGGCACCTCCAGGGGCGAAGCCACGGGCTGGGTTCATGGCTGCGCAGGCTCTTCGGACGGGAGCCCGATGCCCCCAGCCTGTTCGGCGCCATGGTGCAGTCCCTGAACATCCTGCTCGACAGGGTGACGCGCTCGCGGCTGGCGGGCGAGCCGCCGGACGTCACCATCTCGCCGCGTCTCGGCCATATCGGCCTGCTCGAATTCGACCGGGCCGCGGAGGTTATCGCCGAAGGCAGCGCCGCTGCCGAGCGTCAGCGGCCGCTGCTCGCGGAGATCATCTCGCTGCTGGGAGGATCCAGGCCTTCGGTCTAGGGCGTGAACTCATGAACGCGCCACTGAAAGGCTTGTCCGGGATCACCAACAAACCGGACATCTCGCAGACATCAGGGAATCAACGCGATTGACCCATTCGTAAGTCCGGCCCATGGACTCCGAACCAGGGCGCCCATACAATCTAGAATGCTGCGTTCTCTGAGAGCGATCACACGATATGCCCGAAGAGCGCGTCCAACGCCGTTTGTCTGCTATCCTCGCCGCGGACGTAGTCGGCTACAGCCGGCTC
>DATBBO010000177.1:0-7120 GCA_036270995.1 Dongiaceae bacterium
CCTGCTCCCCGAGGCGATGGCCCCCCAAGCGATCGAGGGCGATCGCGAAAGGGTCGTCGAGCGCATCCATGAACAGCCGCCCCATGAGATTCATGACCAGCACGCGCCGGCCGTCGGGAGTCTTGAACAGGCCGAAGCCGCGGCCGGGCGTGCCGGCGGGAAAGTTCTCGGGCCGCAGCAGCCGCGGCTGCCGGTCGATGAACTCGACCGTTCCCTTCTGGTCCCAGACATGGTTGCCGGTGGTGATGACATCTGCCCCGGCCCCGTGAAGCTGCTGGCAGATCTGCTCCGTGATGCCGAAGCCGCCCGCCGCGTTCTCGCCGTTGACCACCACGAAATCCAGCGCCAGGTCCCGGCGCAGCCGCGGCAGCATCTCGGTGACCACCGTGCGCCCGGCCCGGCCGACCAGATCGCCGCAGAAGAGAAGCCGCATGGCGGCCGCCTCAGGTTCGCTCGCCGAACCGGCGCATGGAAACCTCCGTCGCCAGCCAGTCCAGCTGCTGGTCAAAATCCTCGCGCGGCACGGCATCGACCTCCTGCCCCGCATAGGCGAAGCCGATGGCGCTCACCGGCCCCAGCCCGCGCAGCTTGGCGAGCGTGCGGTCGTAGAACCCGCCGCCATAGCCCAGCCGATAGCCGGCCGCATCGAAAGCGAGCAGCGGCACGATCAGGCGCTGCGGCACGACCTCGGGCTCGTCGGGGCTCGGGATCTGCGTGCCGAAGCCGCCGGGGATGAACTTCGTCTCGGGAGTCCAGCGCCGGAACAGCAGCGGCTGCCCCTTGCCCACCACGACCGGCAGGCCGATCACGCAACCCGCCTCATGCAGATGGCGGATCAGGAACTGGGCGTTGAGCTCATCGCCCATCGCCCAATAGGCCGAGACCACGCAGCCGCGGGGAAACGCCACGCCGCCAAGCACCTGGCGGCTGGCCTTCTCGCCGGCCAGCGGCGGAGGATGGTTCAGCGCCAGCCTCTGGCGATGTTCCCTCGCCTTGCGCCGAAGCTGATGCTTGTCGTGGAAAGAAGAAGGGGAAGCGGGCGGGGCCGTCAAAGCCGATGGCACGTCTGATCCTCTGTGGCCTGCTAATGCAGGTGGGCGCCATATGCCGAGGCCAGGGCCACGGTAGGGACAGCTCCCTCGAGGTGATTATTGGCCCCAGGGATTTTGCGGCCTGTCGCGCCAGACAGCGTCCGCCCGCTTCGAATTTAGGCAGCTTCGATCCGAACGGCAATAGCCTCGACCCGGCTCGCCAGGCGTTCCAGGGATTCGGCGAGCCGATCCTGCCCCGCGGAATCGCCTTCGCGGCTCAGACGATCGAGCTCCTTCCGGGCCGAGGAGAGCTCATCGGCGATCAGAAGAGCGGCCATTAGCAGCAGCCGCGCATCGCCGATCTGCCCCACGGACTGGGCCAGCTTGTCGACGCGTCGGGCCAGATCCTGGGCCAGCTCCGTCACCTCGGCTTCCTGGCCGTCGTCGCAGGCGACGTCGTAGCCACGGTTGTTGATGACGATATGGACCTTGCCCATCCAGCTCTCCGCCCGGCTCAGCTCTCTGCAACGACCTTCAAGCGCTCGATCACGGAATCGAGCCGCGCCGCGACATTGCGCGCCTCGGCCTGCAGCGCCGCATTCTTGCCACGCAAGTCCCTCAGCTCGCTCGTCATGCGCCCGTGATCGGCGTCGACGGCGCGTGCGCGGCCTACGGCCACGCCTTCCAATCGGCTGACGGCAGCCTCGATTCGGTCGAGAGCATCGGCGAGACGCGATATCACTAGATTTTTCCGACCCTGGACAACCGCTTACACCGAAACATTTACCCTGGAAATCATATGTGCGGGCCGCCTCGCCCGTCAACATGACCCGGCAGTGTCCTCACGCCGTCCTCAAGCCGCCCTCGCTGATGCGACACCGTGGTGATGGCGTGGATCAAGACTTGTGTTGACGGGGTTAGGGCTCGGGCGGCATGTTGCGCCGCCCGTCGCAATTCATCGCTCGCTTCTCGCGTCGACGCATCGGCGCCCCGGTCTCGAGGCCCCAAAACATGGACGCTCCATCCCCCACCGAAGTTTCTCACCGCGACCTCGCCAACGCGATCCGGGCGCTCGCCATGGATGCGGTAGAGAAGGCAAATTCCGGTCATCCCGGCATGCCCATGGGCATGGCCGATATCGCGACGGTGCTGTTCGGACAGTTCCTGAAGTTCGATCCCGCCCATCCCGACTGGCCCGATCGCGACCGCTTCGTGCTCTCCAACGGCCATGGCTCGATGCTGCTCTACGCGGTCCTCTATCTCACCGGCTATCCGGAGATGACGATGGAGGAGCTGAAGCGCTTCCGCCAGCTCGGCAGCCGCACGGCCGGCCATCCCGAATACGGCCACGCGCCGGGGATCGAGACGACCACGGGCCCGCTGGGCCAGGGCATCGCCAATGGCGTCGGCATGGCGCTTGCCGAGCGGCTGCTGGCGGCCGAGTTCGGCGCCGACCTCGTCGATCACCGCACCTATGTCTTCTGCGGCGATGGGTGCCTCATGGAAGGGATCAGCCACGAAGCCGCCTCGCTGGCCGGGCATCTGAAGCTCAATCGGCTGACCATTCTCTACGACGACAATTCGATCACCATCGACGGCCCCACCTCGCTCGCCGTCAATGACGATGCCGTCGCCCGCTTCGCGGCGCTGGGCTGGCGCGCGGAGCGCATCGACGGCCTTGATTCCGCAGCCGTGGCCGAGGCGCTGACCCGCGCCCAGACCTCCGACCGGCCGAGCTTCATCGCCTGCCGCACGGTGATCGGCTATGGCGCCCCGACCAAGGCCGGCACTGCGGCGGCCCATGGCGCGGCGCTCGGCAAGGAAGAGGTCGCCGGCGCCAGGGAGAACCTCGGCTGGCATGCCGAGCCCTTCCACATCCCCCAGCCGATCCTGACCGCCTGGCGCGGCTTCGGCGGGCGCGGCGCAGCCCAGCACGCCGAATGGGAGCGGCGGTTTGCCGCCGACCCCCAGCGCGAGGAGTTCGACCGGCGCATCCTCGGCAATCTGCCGCAGGAATTCGACGCCGCGATCCAGCGGCTGAAGCGCGATGCCATCGCGGAAGCGCCCAAGGTCGCGACGCGGCAATCCTCGCAGAAGGTGCTGGACGGGTTGATGGAGGTTTTGCCCGAGCTCCTGGGCGGATCCGCCGATCTGACGCCCTCGAACAACACCAAGGCGAAGGGCATGCCCAATGTGACGGCCCCGGACTATACGGGTCGCTACATGCACTACGGTGTGCGCGAGCATGCCATGGTTTCGGCCATGAGCGGCATCGCGCTCCACCGCGGCTTCATCCCCTATGGCGGCACCTTCCTCGTCTTCACCGACTATTGCCGTCCGGCGATCCGCCTTGCGTCACTGATGGGCCAGCGGGTCATCTATGTCATGACCCATGATTCCATCGGCCTCGGCGAGGACGGCCCGACCCATCAGCCGATCGAGCATCTGGCGGCGCTGCGCGCCATTCCCAACCTGCTGGTCTTCCGGCCCGCCGATACGGTCGAGACACTGGAATGCTGGGCCTACGCCATCGCCGAGCGCCATCATCCCTCGTTGCTGGCGCTGAGCCGGCAAGCCGTGCCGGCGGTGCGCCTGAAGAACAGCAAGGAAAACCTTGCAGCCCTCGGCGGCTATATCCTCGCCCGCGCCGAAGGCCGGCGCCAGGCGACGATCCTCGCTTCCGGCACCGAGGTCTCGATCGCGCTCACCGCACGCGAGCTCCTGCAAAAGGATGGCATCGGCACAGCCGTGGTCTCGCTGCCCTGCTGGAAGCTCTTCGACGCCCAGCCCGAGGACTACCGGCGCCGGGTGCTGGGGCGCAGCCGGGGCCGCGTGGCCGTGGAAGCGGCCTCGCCCTTCGGCTGGGAGCGCTATGTCGGCTCGGCCGACGCCGTCATCGGCATGAGGAGCTTCGGCGCCTCGGCGCCCGCCGGCGATCTCTACAAGCATTTCGGCATCACCGCCGAGGCCGTGGCTGCTGCGGCCAAGGCGCGGCTCTGAACGGAGGAACGAGGGACATGGCTGTTCGTGTTGCGATCAACGGGTTCGGGCGCATCGGCCGCCTGGTGCTGCGCGCCATTCTAGAAAGCAAGCGCGACGACATCGAGGTCGTCGCCCTCAACGATCTGGGGCCGGTCGAAACCAATGCCCATCTGCTGCGCTACGATTCCGTCCACGGCACCTACAATGGCGAGGTGAAGACCAAGGACGGCGCCATTGATGCCGGGCGCGGCTGGATGACCGTTACCGCCGAGCGCGATCCCGCGAAGCTGCCCTGGGGCAAGCTCAATGTCGATGTGGCGATGGAATGCACCGGCATCTTCACCGACAGGGAGAAGGCCAAGGCGCATCTCGCCGCCGGCGCCAAGCGGGTGCTCGTCTCCGCCCCTGCCACCAATGCCGACATCACCGTGGTCTACGGCGTCAACCACGACAAGCTGGAGAAGGGGCACACGATCGTCTCCAACGCGTCCTGCACCACCAACTGCCTGGTGCCAGTCGCCGCGGTGCTGCACAAGGCGGTCGGGATCGAGCACGGCTTCATGACCACGATCCACAGCTATACCGGCGACCAGCCGGTGCTCGACACGCTGCACAAGGACCTCTACCGCGCCCGCGGCGCAGCGCTCTCGATGATCCCGACGACGACCGGTGCGGCGAAGGCCGTCGGCCTCGTCCTGCCGGAGCTCGCCGGCAAGCTCGACGGCAGCTCGATCCGGGTGCCCACCCCCAATGTCTCGCTGATCGACTTCAAGTTCGTCGCCAAGAGGCCGACCTCCAAGGAAGAGGTCAACAAGGCGATGGTGGAGGCGGCAACCGGCAGCAACAGTCCGCTCAAGGGCATCCTCGCCGTCAACGACCAGCCGCTGGTCTCCAGCGACTTCAACCACAATCCGGCCAGTTCTACTTTCGACCTGAAGCAGACTCAGGTGATGGACGGCAAGTTCGTGCGCGTGCTCTCCTGGTACGACAATGAATGGGGCTTCGCCAACCGCATGAGCGACACGGCGGTCGCGCTCGGTAAGCTCGGATGAAGCCGGCGGCGATGGCGAAAGCCGTCGTCGTCCACGATCTGGATCAGGCGGCGATGGCGCTCGCCGTCGCCGCTTCCCTGAAAGAACCCGTCGCGATCTGGAGCACGCGCCGCGCCGCCCTCGAGCTCGGCGTCGGGTGGTTTGCGGGTCTGATACGGCGCGCGCAAGCAGGCGAGCCGCAAGCGCGGGCCGTGTTTGTGCTCGACTGCGGCGACCGGGCCGATCTGGTGCAGGATGCCTTCCGCGAAGGGCTCAGAGATGCCTGCTTCACCGGCCGCGCGGCCGTCGCGGCCAGGCTTGCCGACATCGCCCGCAAGTCCCGAGCGCGGCTTCATCGCAAGCGCCCGCGCGCCGTCGATCTCGGTGCCTTGCTGGACCCCGAAGGCGCGCTCAGAGCCTTCCTGGGCGGCAATTGAAAAGAGCAGCCGGCTCGGCTATTGAGAGCCGCCCGCCGCCGATATCCATTCAGGGAATCCGTTGCCATGAAGATGACCCCGCGCGTCCGCAAGATCCTGTCCTGTTACGAAAGCGACAATCCGGGGACCAAGGCCAATCTCGCCCGCATCCTGATGCAGGGCCGGCTGGGCGGCACAGGGCGGCTGGTCATCCTGCCGGTGGACCAGGGCTTCGAGCATGGCCCGGCGCGCAGTTTCGCGCCCAATCCCCCGTCCTATGATCCGCAGTATCACTTCCAGCTTGCGATCGATGCCGGGCTCTCGGCCTATGCCTCGGTGCTCGGCATGCTGGAGGCGGGCGCCGACAGCTTTGCCGGACAGATTCCCCTGATCCTCAAGGCCAACAGCTCAAACAGCCTGGCGACCGCGAAGGACCAGGCCGTCACCGCCTCGGTGCGCGACGCACTGCGCCTCGGCTGCGCGGCCATCGGCTTCACCATTTATCCCAGCGCCGATCAGGCCTTCGAGCAGATGGAGGAGATCCGGGCGCTGGCCGAGGAGGCGAAGGCCCATGGGCTTGCCGTCGTCATCTGGTCCTATCCCCGCGGCAGCATCTCCAAGGATGGCGAGACCGCCATCGACGTCACGGCCTATGCCGCCCATATGGCAGCGCTGCTCGGCGCTCACATCATCAAGGTAAAGCCGCCCACCGCCTTCCTCGAGCAGGCCGAGGCCAAGAAGGTCTATGAGAAGGAGAAGATCGAGATCGCGACGCTGGCGCAGCGCATCGCCCATGTGGTGCAGGCGAGCTTCGCCGGCCGGCGCATCGTCGTCTTCTCCGGCGGGGCGGCCAAGGATCTCGCCGGCATCTATGACGAGGCCCGCGCCATCCGCGATGGCGGCGGCAATGGCTCGATCATCGGCCGCAACACCTTCCAGCGGCCCCGCGCCGAAGCGCTCGCCATGCTGGACGAGATCATCAAGATCTATCAGGACAAGGCCTGATGGCGGCGCCGGCGGGCTGCCAGCTCTACCTGGCGGCGCCGGCTGATCTTTCCGCGGATTTCGCCTCGACCCTCGCGGCCGTTCTCGCGGCCGCCGATATCGCCTGCCTGCGCCTTCCGCCTCGGCCCGGCATCGGCGATCTGGTCCGCCTGGCCCAGGACCGCGGAACGGCGGTCGTGATCGAAGGCGATTCCGACCTTGCCGCCGTGCTCGGCGCGGACGGCGTGCATCTCCCCGATCTGAAGACTTACGGCGCGGCGCGAAATCGGCTCGGATACGACGCCATTATCGGCGTCTCCTGCGGCCGCTCACGCCACGATGCCATGGAGGCCGGCGAGGCCGGGGCCGATTATGTGGCCTTTGCCGCCGATCTCGAGCTCGTGCGCTGGTGGGCCGAGCTGATGCTGGTGCCGGTGGTGGCCGAGCTCGACAGCCCGGACCTGGCCGCGGAATTCGCCGCCGCCGGCGCCGAGTTCATCGCCCTCGGCGATGCCCTGTGGCATGACCCCGCCGGCGCAGCGGCGGCGGTGCGCAATCTCTCGATGCTCCTTCGCTAGGGGCGGAACGCACCCACTTTCGACTTTTCTCTTGTCGTCATGCCCGCGCAGGCGGGCATCCAGGGCAAGCGACGGAACCCGAGGCCCTGGATTCCCGC
>DATBBO010000178.1:0-3705 GCA_036270995.1 Dongiaceae bacterium
TGCCCTGCCCGAGGTCATCGCCGCCGTCGAAAGCAGCCTGCCCGTGCTGGTCGACGGCGGCATCCGGCGCGGCAGCGATGTGGTGAAGGCCCTGGCCCTCGGCGCCGCCGCCTGCCTCATCGCCCGCCCGCAACTCTTCGGCCTTGCGGTGGCCGGCGAAGCCGGCGTTGCCCGCGTGCTCGACATCCTCCGCCGCGAGATCGACCGTTGCATGGGCCTGCTGGGCGTCACCCGCCTCGCCGATCTCGGCCCGGATTACCTGCGCCGGCGGTAGTAAAATATCCCCTCCCCCCTTGCGGGGGAGGGTGTTTGGACCGGGGTCAAGGTGAACGGGTGTTCGGGGACATGGTGAACGGGTTAAAGGCCGGGTGCGAGGTCGTCCGCCTAGTCCCCAGGAGGGCCCCGCGCATTGCACGGCGACCGCCACGAGTCTGGCGGGGCAATGCGCGGGAGGTACCTGTGGACCCAGGCGGGCGACCGGCCCGGGATGGCTCATGGCTTGGCCTCTTGCAGATCGAGCTCGGTGATCTTGTGATGGCAGAAGATGACATGGTATTTGCCGTCCTCGAGGGTGGGCCGCAATGCCACCGGCTGGCCGGCGAAGGCCTTGCCGACCGGCCAGATTTGGTTGGCGAACCAGATCTCTCCTTTGCCTTGGACTTTGCGCACGATGGCGCCCGGCCCATAGTCGATCGGCTCCAGGCTATCGGGAAAGGCCCGGTAGCTTGGCCGGTAGCGCGAAGCCGGTGTCGCAAGGCCGAGGGCTTCATGCGGCCGCTCGGCGTTGTAGACGTGGCGCCAGGCTTCGAAGCGGCGCTCGCAGTCCGCCAGGTCCTGCCAGGTGTGACGCCCGATCACCTCGCCCTTCAGGGTGCGATGGAAGCGCTCGTCCTTGCCTTGCGTCTGGGGATGGTAGGGACGGCCATGGCTGACACCGATGCCCAGGCGCAGCAGCCAAGCCTCGAAGGCGGTCCAGGGCTGCCCGGCCCCATTGCCCCAGGGGGCGCCATTGTCCATCAGCATGCGCTCAGGCAGCCCATAGCGACGGAAAACCCCGGTCAGAACCGTCTGCACCGTCGCCGAACGCTCGTCGAGGCAAGCCGCAATCGCCAAGGCGAAGCGCGAGTGGTCGTCGAGGACGGTCAGCGGATGGCAGCGCCCCGCGGCAGTCGCAAAGTGGCCCTTGTAGTCCATCTGCCAGAGCTCGTTCGGCGCCGCACGCTCGAAGCGCCTCACGGCCGTGCGCTGAGCACTCTCCTGCGGGTCGATGAGACCATGGCGGTGCAGAATCGCGGTGATCGTGCTGGCGCTCGGCGCATCCTTCTCGCCAAGCGCCAGAAGCCGCCGCCGAAGCTTGCGTCCACCCCAGCAGGGGTGCTGCCCGCGCAACGCCAGCACCTTGGCCTCGACCGCCTCCGGCGTACGAGCCGGCGAGGCACGCGGTCGGCGCGGCCGATCCGCCAATCCAGCCTCGCCTTGTGCCTCATAGCGGGCCAGCCACTTGTAGCCGATCCGGGGCTGAATGCCGTACCGCCGGCACAGCGCTCGGATATTCGATCCCTCCTGGCCCGCCAGCATCACAAACTCGCGCCGTAACAACATGATGGACTTCTCCCCCCACGACACCGACGGCCTCCCTCATGAGACTTCCGATGCCAAGAGATTGTGTTCACCATGTCCCCGAACACCCGTTCACCATGTGCCCGGTCTATACAGAAGGGATGGGGTGGGGGGTAGATCCGCGTCCGCGGATCACGATGAATCTCTCAGCAACCGTGGCCTTGTGGAGAATACGGCCACCCCCACCCCGACCCTCCCCCGTCAAAGCGCGGGCCTCACGGCCCGCAGGGGGAGGGGGAAGAAAGAGACCCGTTCAAGGCGTATCGCAAGCGCTTTCACACGAATGACGGGATGAGAAAAGGCCGCCTAGGAAATCTCCTCGACCCGCCCTGAATCCATGATCGCCTGGATGAAATCCGGCACCTCGAGCCCGGCCTTCACCTTGGCCTCGAGGCTCGCCTCCGCCGCCTTGATTCCGCCGAGACGGCCGAGCACGTTGGTGGCCTCGGCGAGGGGCACGATGACGATGCCGTCGCGGTCGCCGACGACGATATCGCCGGACTCCACCCGCACCCCGCCGAGCACGATCGGCAGGCCCACCGTGCCGGGGCCGTTGCGCGCCGGCGAATTCGCGGTGAGACCGGCGCAATAGACGGGGATGTCCACATCCAGAATGCCGACGAGGTCGCGCACCAGACCGTCGGTGACGAAGCCGGCCACGCCCCGGTTCCGCGCCATGCCCAGGAGCAGATCGCCGGTGATTGCAGCACCCATATAGGAATCGGTGGCCGCCACCAGCACATCCCCCTTGCGCGCCGCATGCACGGCCCCGAACAGCGCCAGATTATCGGAGGGCCCCGCATGGCAGGTCACCGCGGTCCCGACCATCACTGTCTTGCGCTGCGCCAGCGGCTTGATGCGGTAGTCGAGGCAGCCGCTCCCGTTCATCGCATCGACGAGATAGCCCGTCGGGATGCCGGCGAACCCGGCCAGCAGCGCCTCGGTCGGCCGCGTAAAGCCGCGCCTGATCCTCAGAAGCGGTGGATCCTTGATCATGCTGTGGGTCCTCGTGGGGGAATGATGGTTTGCCTCGCGAATTCAGAGGCTTGCGATACCTATCATACCAAGAGGAACCCCGCAATCCCCGGCCTCGTTTTACCGCTTGACGAATACGTCTTTTACGTATATGATGCAGGTTTCTGGTGAACGAAGAGCTCCCGCTGTTAATTCGCTGCAAAAGCAGCGGGGACCGCCGGGAAAGCTGCTTTTCCTCGTTACGACGACTTCAACGCCCCGCTGTCGATGGGCAGCTTGCGCAGCCGCTTGCCGGTGGCGGCGAAGATCGCATTCACCACCGCCGGCGCGATGGCCGCGGGGCCGGGCTCGCCGATCCCGCCGGGGCCTTCGCGGCTGTCGACGATATGGACATCGACCTGCGGGGCCTCGTTGATGCGCACCACCTGATAGCTGTCGAAATTGGTCTGCTCGACCCGGCCGTCCTTCAAGGTGATCTCGCCGTAGAGCGCCGCGCTGAGCCCGAAGATGATCCCGCCCTGCATCTGCGCGATGATGGTATCGGGGTTCACCACCTCGCCGCAGTCGACGGCGCAGGTGACGCGTTTGACCTGAACCTGGCCGTCCTTGTCGAGGGCGACCTCGGCCACCTCGGCGATATAGCTGCCGAAGCCGAAGAGCAGCGACACGCCGCGGCCCTGGCCGGCCGGCAGCTTCTCGCCCCAGCCGGATTTCGCCGCGACGAGATCGAGCACGGCCTTGGCGCGGGGCGATTTGGCCAGCAGCGCGCGGCGATATTCCACGGGGTCCTTCCCCGCCGCAGCCGCGAGCTCGTCGATGAAGCCTTCGACGATGAAGGCATTGTGGGTGATGCCGACGCCGCGCCACCAGCCCGTGACGATGCCCTTGGGCGGCTCCTGCCGGACATAGTCCACCAGGACATTGGGAAAGCCGTAAGGCCCGGCGGCGCCATCGACCGCGTCGAAATCGAGACCGTCCTTGAAGGCCGCGGGATACCAGCGCGCCAGGATCGAGGAGCCGACGACGCGATGATGCCAGGCCACGGGCGCGCCCGCTGCATCGAGCGCCGCGGTCAGCCGACCGTAGTAGAAGGGCCGGTAGACATCATGC
>DATBBO010000179.1:0-3129 GCA_036270995.1 Dongiaceae bacterium
TGGCTTCCCCCTTAGGCGAGTCGCCTGCCGGGACTTGAGCGCCAACGCGCTGTCAACAAGGTGGCGTCGGAGGCAGCCGCGCCAAGTTCCCGCCGAACGATGCTCGTGGCATCGACTAGAACCGAAGTCGACCGAGTCGCAAAACCTTGTTGGGTCCCGGTAGAATTGGCTGCCAATCGTTAATCGGACGTGAACATCTAGGTGCCCTCCGCGGGGTAAGTGGTACAGACAGATTGTGCTGTCAGATCTGGAACACCCTCAGCAGTGAGCAAGATGAATTGGCAATCCCCAATCGTCGTGATGTCTGCATGTAGCTGCGACATGGTGAGGTGTGCGAACGAGATCCGCTCTCAGCCTGGAAGCGGACATGGGCGTGGGAACTGCGCCGGCCGTTCACACATACACGGCCTAGCTAGCCGCCATAGATCGGCGTGCCGTCGGCTTCATAGCCTTTGACGCCGGGCTCCCACCACCAGATGGGATTGGCGCGGAAGCTCGCGCGCTCGTCCAACCGCGACAGCAATCCCGAGATCTTCCGATGGGCCGAGGTCCCCGCGTCGATGCCGATCGGACGGTTCTGGGCGAACCGCAGGTGACAGGCGAGGAAGATGTCCTGGATCGACACGCAGCCGGGCAGGAAACCCGACCCTTACTCGGGCAATTGATCTTCCAGCCAGCCCAACAGATGGGGCAGGCGCTGAGCGGACCGCGTCAGATGCGTGTTGTCATCGACGGCGACGCCGGCCCATTTCATCTGGGAGATGGTCGTGATGGCGGTGCCCAGCGTCTGGATCGTGGAGAGGACGAGCTTGTCCCTCCATTCGTGGGAGGTGCGCCACGCCCGATCCGAAAGGGGCGGCTCTGCCTGCGGCCGCTCCTCGCAGCTGCTCAGCAAGTATTCGGCGATCAAGCCGCTTTCCCAAAGCCTGACTTCGTCGTCCCAATAGGTCGGAACCTGCAAGGTGGGGGTAGCGGCCGCGCGCTGCTGCACCGAGGGAGTCGTTATCTCCTCGCGCCGCTCATAATCGAGGTTCAGCTCATGGAGAACGATCCGGACTGCCCGCGCGAAGGGCGATCCGGTCGTGAAAAGCAGCGCTCGCACCTGAAGATCCTCCCGTGATTGGCTTGAGGCACCGTTCATGGCGCCGTGATGTCGCCTCGAACCCTACAGCGCCAATTCGCACCAGACCGGGGTGTGGTCCGAGGGCTTGTCCTTCTTGCGCGGGGTCTTGTCGATCTCGGCGGCGGTCAGGCGGTCGGCCGCCTGGGGCGAGAGCAGGAGATGGTCGATCCGCAGGCCCTCATCCTTCTGCCAGCGCCCGGCCTGATAGTCCCAGAAAGTATAGAGATGCGGCTCGGAATGGAGCGCCCGGAAGGCGTCGGTGTAGCCGAGATTGATGAGGCGCCGGAAGGCGGCGCGCGCCTCCGGCCGGCACAGCGCGTCATCCTGCCAGCCGATGGGATCGTAGACATCGTCATCCGTCGGGCAGATGTTGTAGTCCCCGCCCAGCACGGTCACCTCCTCGAGCGCCAGCAGCCCCTTGGCATGCTCGCGCAGCCGATCGAGCCAGGCGAGCTTGTAAGGGAATTTGTCGCTGGCGGAGGGATTGCCGTTGGGCACATAGATGCTGGCGACGCGCAGCACCTTGCCCGCGGCCTGGACCAGGGCCTCGACATAGCGGGCCGGCTCGTCATCGACGAAGCCCGGCAGACGCTCGGCCTCCACGGTCATGGGATGACGGGAGAGGATGGCGACGCCGTTGTAGCTCTTCTGGCCGACGATCGCGAGGTTGTAGCCGAGATCCTCGACCTCCAGCCGCGGGAAACCCTCGGTCTGGCACTTCAACTCCTGGAGCAGCGCGATATCGGGCTTGGCCTCGCGCAGCCAGTCCAGCAGATGGACGATCCGCGTGCGGACGGAATTGACGTTCCAGGAAGCGATACGCACCAAGGGGGCGGATCAAACGGAGAAGGAGCTGCCGCAGCCGCAGGAGGAGCTGGCGTTCGGGTTGCGCACCTGGAAGGAGGAGCCGACGAGATCCTCGACAAAATCCACCTCGGCCCCGACCAGGAGGTCGAGGGAGGTCTCGTCTACCACCAGCTTGACCCCGTCGCGCTCGAAGACCCGGTCGTCCTCGTTCCGCGCATCGTCGAAGGAGAAGCCGTATTGGAAGCCGGAGCAGCCGCCACCGGAAACCGCCAGGCGGAGCATGAGGGCAGGGTTGCCTTCCGCGGCGATGAGCGCTGCGATTCGCCGCGCCGCCGCGGCGCTGAGGCTGACTTCCTTGACGGGGCTGATCTCGTTCATGGCCGGATGGTCGCGGTTCCTGGAGGACAGCGATATCCCTCAATGTAAGGAGGGGACGCGGTTTGTCAAACCCCGGTCCAGCCGATACCTTCCGCAGCCATGCCGTCCGGACCCGCCTTCCGCCATGCCTCCTATGCCAGCCGACCGGAAGAGAGCCGCGGCCGGCGCTGGCCGGAACCGGAGAGCGCCATGCGCTCGGTCTTCCAGCGCGACCGGGACCGCATAATCCATTCCACGGCCTTCCGCCGCCTCAAGCACAAGACCCAGGTCTTCGTCCATCACGAGGGCGATCACTACCGCACGCGGCTCACCCATAGCATCGAGGTGGCGCAGATCGCCCGTTCCATCGCGCGCGTCCTTGGCCTCGACGAGGATCTGGCCGAGGCGGTGGCCCTCGCCCATGATCTCGGCCACCCGCCCTTCGGCCATGCCGGGGAGGAGGCGCTGGACGAGGCCATGGCGCCCTTCGGCGGCTTCGATCACAACGAGCAGACCTTCCGGATCCTGACCTCGCTGGAGCGGCGCTATGCCGAATTCGACGGGCTCAACCTGACCTGGGAATGCCTTGAGGCGATCGCCAAGCATAACGGCCCGCTCGAAGGTCCGGGCGCCGGCGCCAAGGCGAAGGCCCGCGGCGTGCCGGCGAGCATCGCGCGCTATTCGGCCGAGGCTCAGGATCTCGAGCTCGCCGGCTGGCCGGGGATGGAGGCCCAGGTGGCCGCACTCGCCGACGACATCGCCTACAACAATCACGATATCGATGACGGGCTGCGCGCCGGCCTCTTCGAGATCGCCGAACTGGAATCCGTGCCGCTGGCCGG
>DATBBO010000180.1:0-4409 GCA_036270995.1 Dongiaceae bacterium
TGCGCAAGCTCGTCGCCGACCGTGCCGCCATGGGCGCGCTCGGGCTTTTCGTGCTGATCGTGCTGCTCTGTGTGGCGGCGCCTCTCTACGCCGAGTACATCGCTCACACCGATCCCTTCACCTCCAATATCGACGGGACGACCATCGTCGACGGCCAGAGCGTCGCCCTGATCGAGCCCTCGACGGAGGGGCTGGGGCTGGGCTCCGTTCCCCTGGGTCCGACCTGGGACATCCGTAACTACTTCCTCGGCGCGGATGCGCAAGGCCGCGACGTCGCCTCGCGCCTGCTCTATGGCGGACGCAACTCCTTGCTGATCGCCGGGACTTCCACGATCCTCTGCCTGGTGCTGGCGGCGCTGACGGGCCTCGTCGCCGGCTTCTTCGGCGGCATGATCGACATCGTCATCTCGCGCCTGCTCGACGTGCTCTGGGCCTTCCCGATCTATCTCCTGGCGATCTCGCTTTCCATCGTGCTGATCACCAAGGGTTTCGATATCGGCCCGATCTCCATCACGTCGGGCAGCCTGTCGCTGCCCATCTTCATCATCGGCATCGTCTATGTGCCCTATGTGGCGCGGCCGATCCGCGGCCAGGTGCTGGCGCTCAAGGAAAGCGAGTTCGTGCTCGCCGCCATCGGCCTCGGCGTGCCGTCCTACCGCATCCTGTTTCGCGACATCCTGCCCAATGTGATGACGACGCTGATCGTCTTCGTGCCGCTGATGGTTGCCATCAACATGCTGACGGAATCGGCGCTGTCCTTCCTCTCGATCGGCGTGCAGCCGCCGGATGCGAGCTGGGGCACCATCATCCAGGACGGGCAGGACCTGATCTATACCCGCCCGATGGTGGCGATCGCCCCCGGCATCGCCATCGTGCTCTCGGTGCTCGCCCTCAACATCCTGGGCGACGGGGTGCGCGATGCCCTCGATCCCCGGGCCAAGCTCCGGTTCCGCTGAATCATGCTGAGCCTTCTCATCCGGCGCCTGGTCCAGATGGTCTTCGTGATGCTGGGGATCAGCGTCCTGGTGTTCCTGATCTTCTTCGCCACGCCGGGCGCCGATCCGGCCGCGCGCATCGCCGGCCGCAACGCCTCGCCGGAGGTTGTGGCGGCCGTGCGCGCCAGCTTCGGCCTCGATAAGCCGCTGCCGGTCCAATACGTGCTGATGATGGAGCGTCTCTTCATCACCCGGGATCTGACCTCCTTCGTCAATCGCGGCCAGGAGGTGATCCCCGAGGTGATGGAGGCGGCGCCGATCACGCTCTCCCTCGTCGGGGGCGCGGCCGTCTTCTGGATCTTCGGCAGCATCGCCATCGGTGTCGTCGCAGCGGCGACCAAGGGCAGCCTGCTCGACCGCATCCTCATGGTGCTGGGCCTGATCGGAATCTCCATGCCCGTCTACTGGCTGGGCGAGATCGTGAACCTCATCACCCAGAACCGGCTGCACGACACCTGGCTCTTCTCCTGGGTGCCGCCGCTCGGCTACACGCCGCTGACCGACGATCCCTGGACCTGGTTCAAGACGCTGCTCTTCCCCTGGCTCACCCTTGCCACCCTCTACATCGGGCTCTATGGCCGGGTGCTGCGCGCCAATC
The DNA here is from genome assembly GCA_036270995.1 of Dongiaceae bacterium. Lineage (GTDB taxonomy): Bacteria > Pseudomonadota > Alphaproteobacteria > Dongiales > Dongiaceae > DASXQK01. The sequence continues at coordinate 1,594 of DATBBO010000180.1, forward strand.
TGGTGGAGGCGAGCCATGAGGATTATATCCGCACCGCCCGCTCCAAGGGCCTGAGCGAGAGCCGGATCCTGCTGCGCCATGCGCTGCGCACCTCGCTCATCGCCTTCGTCACCCTCTTCGGCCTCGATTTCGGTGCCCTGGTCGGCGGCAGCGCGCTTCTGACCGAGGTGGTCTTCGCCCTTCAGGGCGTGGGCAAGCTCACCTATGACGCGCTCCAGAACCTCGATCTGCCGGTGATCATGGCGACCGTCATGTATGCCTCCTTCTTCGTCGTTCTCGCCAATGCCATCGTGGATATCGCCTATGCCACCCTCGACCCCCGCGTCCGCCTCGCCTGAGGAGAAGACGCCGCTCCTCGAGGTGCGGGACCTCAAGGTCTCCTTCCGCACCGAGCGCGGCCCGCTGCGCGCCGTGGGCGGCATCTCCTTCCGCATCGATACCCATGAGATCGTCGGCGTTGTCGGGGAATCCGGCTCGGGCAAGACGGTCTCGCTGATGAGCGTGATGGGGCTGATCAACGACCCCAACGCCGTGATCGAAGGCTCGATCCTCTATAAGGGGCGCGAGCTCGTCGGGCTCTCCCAGCGCCGGCTGCGCAGCGTGCGCGGCAGCGAGATCGCCATGATCTTCCAGGACCCGATGACGGCGCTGACGCCGGTCTACACCATCGGCTGGCAGATCGAGGAGCAGATCCGCGCCCATCTCGATCTCTCCCGCCGCCAAGCCCGCAAGCGCGCCATCGAGCTCCTGGGCGAGGTCGGCATCCCCAATCCTTCGGTGACCGTCGATCGCTTCCCGCATGAGCTTTCCGGAGGCATGCGCCAGCGCGGCTTCATCGCCATGGCGCTCGCCTGCAATCCCTCGCTTCTCATCGCCGACGAGCCGACCACCGCCCTTGACGTGACGGTCCAGGCCCAGATCCTGGAGCTGCTGAAGAAGCTGCGCCGCGATTTCGGCTCCTCGATCGTGCTCATCACCCACGATCTCGGCGTGGTGGCGGAGATCGCCGACCGGGTCATGGTTATGTATGCGGGGCGCATCGTCGAACGCGGCTCCAAGCGCGACATCTTCACCCAGCCCTGGCATCCCTATACCTGGGGCCTGCACGATTCGATCCCGCCGCTGGAGGGCGCCAGGCCCAAGCGCCTGCCCTCGATTCCCGGAAGTCCGCCTTCGCTGCTGAACCTCCCTCAGGGCTGCGCCTTCGGGCCGCGCTGCCGCTTCCGCTTCGTCAAATGCAGCGAGGTTCCGGCGCTGGAAGGCGAGGGGGGACATGTGGCCGCCTGCCATCTCTCCATGGAGGAGCGGCAGCGCCAGCATGCGGCTCGCAACCTGAGGCAGGCCTCATGAACGCGCGGGCCGCCAATGATCCGCCCGCCGCGGTGCCGACCCGCCCGCTGCTGAAGGCCGTCGACCTGAAGAAGCATTTCCGCGTCGGACGCAGCGTCATCCCGGGGCAGCACAAGATCGTCTATGCGGTGGACGGGGTCTCGCTGGAGGTCTGGCCGGGGGAGACATTGGGGCTGGTCGGGGAATCCGGCTGCGGCAAATCGACCCTCGGGCGATGCCTCATGCGCCTCTACGAGATCACCGACGGCCAGATCCTGCTGGACGGCACCGATATCTCCCATCTCGGCCAGCGGGAGCTCAGGCCCTACCGGCGCCAGATGCAGATGGTGTTCCAGGATCCCTATGCCTCCCTCAACCCGCGCCGGCGGGTGGGCGACCTCGTCGCCGAGCCGCTCAGGGTCCATCGCCGTCTCGGCCGGGCCGAGATCGAGCGGCGCCTCAAGGAGCTGATGGGGCTGGTGGGCCTTCATCCCGACCATCTGAACCGCTTCCCCCACGAGTTCTCCGGCGGTCAGCGCCAGCGCATCGGCGTCGCCCGCGCCCTCGCGCTGGAGCCGAAGCTGATCGTCGCCGATGAGCCCGTCTCGGCCCTCGACGTCTCGATCCAGGCCCAGATCGTCAATCTCCTGGCGGATCTCCAGGAGCGTTTGGCGCTGACCTATATCTTCATCGCCCATGATTTGAGCGTGGTCCGCCAGGTGTCGAGCCGCATCGCCGTCATGTATCTGGGCGCGATCGCCGAGACCGGGCCGACGGAGCTGATCTATGGCAGCCCGGCGCATCCCTATACGGAGGCCCTCATCTCCGCCGTGCCGGTGCCGGAGCTCGACCGTCCGGGAAAGCGCGAGCGCATCGTGCTGACGGGGGATGTGCCGAGCCCCATGAACCCGCCCACGGGCTGCCGCTTCAACCCGCGCTGCCGCTACGCCACCGACCGCTGCCGCACCGAGCGCCCTGTCCTGCGCCCGCTCCCCGATGGCCGCCAGGTCGCCTGCCACTATCCGCTGGCGGGCGAAGCGAAGAGCGCCGCTTAAAGCAGCCGTTCGCGTCAGGCTCACGCCCGTGAACGAGCGGTAGGCCTCGCTGGACAGTCAGCTTGCTCGAGCCACATAGTGCCGCCGCCATGCGCCAGGAAGACATCTGGGACGACGAGACAGCCGCGAGCTATGACACGCCGGGCACCGGAATGTTTTCGCCCGAGATGTTGGGGCCGGCCGTCGATCGCCTTGCGGAGCTGGCCGGAAACGGCCGCGCCCTCGAGTTCGCGATCGGAACCGGCCGCGTGGCCATCCCGCTGAGCGAACGAGGAATTCCGGTCGCCGGAATCGAATTGTCGCCCGCGATGCTCGCGCAATTGCGCAGGAATGTCGACGAGGCAACGATCCCTGTTGTCGTCGGTGATATGGCAACAACCGTCGCGCCGGGGCGCTATACGCTCGTCTACCTCGTCTTCAACACGATTTCGA
>DATBBO010000181.1:0-7367 GCA_036270995.1 Dongiaceae bacterium
TCTTGGCCGTGGCATCGAGGCGGCGCTCCAGACTGTCGAGATCGGCCAGCATCAGCTCGGTCTCCACCGTCTCGGCATCGCGCAGGGGATCGACGGTTCCCTCCACATGGGTGACCTCGCCAGCGAAGCAGCGCAGCACATGGGCGATGGCATCGACCTCGCGGATATTGGCGAGGAACTGATTGCCCAGACCCTCGCCCTTGCTGGCGCCGCGCACCAGGCCGGCGATGTCGACGAAGGCGAGCTGGGTCGGAATGATCTTGGCGGATTTGCCGAGCTCGGCCAGGCGCTCCAGCCGTGAATCAGGCACGGCGACCTTCCCCACATTCGGCTCGATGGTGCAGAACGGGTAATTGGCCGCCTCGGCCGCCTGGGTCGAGGTCAGTGCATTGAACAGGGTCGACTTGCCGACATTGGGCAATCCGACGATGCCGCAGGAGAATCCCATGGAAGTGAATCCGTCACGTTAGGGCTGTCATTTTCTTTTCGTCATCCCGGCGAAAGCCGGGATCCAGGGGGCGCGGATCCAGCTGGTCGCCCTGGATTCCGGCTTTCGCCGGAATGACGGTCGGAGTGGTCGTGGGCGAGGTTAGCGCCTCATCTCAGTCATTCGAGTTACGGTCCGCATTCTCACGCTTCGGCCGCGGCTTGGGCGGGTTCGTCGTGACCGTCACCTTGTTCATGAATCCGTTCTCGTCGCCGGCGATGAGCAGCGGCATCGCCTCCGCCACCGCCTCCACCAGCTTCGCCACCATGGGCTGCTCCTCCTTTGCGAAGTTCTGCAGCACATAGGGGCGCACAAGCTCCGCGGTGCCGGGATGGCCGACCCCCATCCGCACGCGCCAATACATCGGGCCCAGATGGGCGTCGAGGCTGCGCAGTCCGTTATGCCCGCCGGCCCCGCCGCCCTGCTTGACCCGGACCTTGCCGGGGACGAGGTCGATCTCGTCATGGAGCGCGATCAGGGCGGCCGGCTCCAGCTTGTAGAACTTGGCGGCCGCCTCCGCGGCACGGCCGGACTCGTTCATGTAAGTCCCGGGCTTGAGGACGAGAATCTTCTCGCCGGCGATCTGGCCCTCGGCTGCGAGGCCATGGAAGCGGCTGCGCCACGGGCTGAAGCCGTAGTGGCGCGCGATCGCCTCGGCCGCGATGAAGCCGATATTGTGCCGGTTGCCGACATAGCCCGGCCCCGGGTTGCCCAGGCCGATGATGAGGCGCAAGGGAGAGGCCTCCGGAGACTCCGTTGGAAGCGAACGGGATAGGCGGGCCGGCCCGCGAAGGGCCGACCCGATCCACTGGAGCAATTCCTTTGGTCCCGCCATGAACAGGCCAGGTCAGGCGGCCATGTCCGGGACGGGACGAGGAGCCCGAGACTACTTCTTCTTCTCGCCGCCGGCTGGGGCCTTGGCCGCGGGCTTCGCTCCGCCGGCTGCCGCCGGTGCAGCGCCGCCCGGTGTGGCCGCACCGGCCGGGGCCGCACCGGCCGGGGCCGCAGCGCCCGGGGCCGCAGCGCCCGGGGCCGCGGCTGTCGCCGCTGCCGCTTCGCCTTCGGCCGGGGTCGCCGCAACCTCGGTCTCGACCTTCTGGACCGTCGGCACGGCGATGGTGGCAACGGTGAAGTCGCGATCCGCGATGGCCGGCCGCACGCCCTCGGGCAGCTTCACCATGCTGATATGCACGGAATCGCCGATGTCGAGGCCGGCGAGATCGATGGTGATCTGCTGCGGGATGTGATCGACGGAGCAGATCAGCTCGACCTCATGGCGCACGATGTTGAGCACGCCGCCGCGCTTCAGGCCCGGCGACTGCGCCTCGTTCTGGAACACCACCGGCACGTCGACATAGACGCGGGTATACTCGCCCACGCGCATGAAGTCGACATGGGTCGGCTTATCGCTCACGGGATCGAACTGCACGTCGCGCGGCAGGACCCGCTCCTTCTTGCCATCGCAGGCGATGTCGAAGAGCGTGGCGTGAAAAGCCTTCTTGCGCAGCTGCCTCAGCAACTCGCGGGGCTCCACGGAGATCAGGGTGGCCGGCTGCTTGTTGCCGTAGATCACTCCGGGGACGCGGCCATCTCTGCGAGTCTGGCGAGCGGCCCCCTTCCCGGCGCGGCTGCGCAGCTCCGCGCTCAAGTTCTGGACGTCGGACATTGGTTTTCTCCTTTCATGTCCTCCTGCGGGCGGCCTCCAGGGGTGCCGTCCCGCGTCCCAACATGCCGCCTCGACCCACAATGGGTCTTTGCGAGGCGGCGGCTCAATCGAACAGGCTGGAAACCGACCGCTCCAGGCTGATCCGGCTGATCGCCTCCGCGAGCAGCGGGGCGATGGTCAGCTGGCGGACGGTCTGGGAGACCCGCACGGCCTCCGTGGCCATGATGCTGTCGGTCGTCACCAGGCTCTCGATGGGCGAGGCCGAAACCCTCGCCACCGCACCGCCCGACAGCACCCCATGGGTGACATAGGCGGAGACCGACTTGGCCCCCGCCTCCATCAGCGCCACGGCCGCGTTGCAAAGCGTGCCGGCGCTGTCGACGATATCGTCCACCAGGATGCAGCGCTGGTCGCGGACATCGCCGATGATGTTCATCACCTCGGAGACGCCGGCCCGTTCGCGGCGCTTATCGATGATGGCGAGGTCGGCGTCAAGTCGCTTGGCGACGGCGCGCGCCCGGACCACGCCCCCCACATCCGGGGAGACCACCACCAGGTCCCGGCCGGTGAAGCGCTGCTGGATGTCCTTGGTCAGCACCGGGGCGGCATAGAGGTTGTCGGTCGGAATGTCGAAAAAGCCTTGAATCTGACCGGCATGGAGGTCGAGGGTCAGCACCCGGTTGGCCCCGGCCACGGTGATCAGATTGGCCACCAGCTTGGCCGAGATGGGGGTGCGGCCGCCGGATTTGCGGTCCTGGCGGGCATAGCCATAGTAGGGGATGACCGCGGTAATCCGTCGCGCCGAGGCCCGACGCAGCGCGTCGATGGCGACCAGCAGCTCCATCAGATTGTCGTTGGCCGGATAGGAGGTCGACTGGATGATGAAGACGTCCTCGCCGCGGACGTTCTCATTGATCTCGACGAAGACCTCCATGTCGGAGAAGCGGCGCATGCTGGCCTGGGTCAACGGCAGGTTGAGGCATGCCGAAATGGCCTCCGCCAACGGCCGGTTGCTGTTCCCGGTCAGGATTTTCATCGGCGCCAATCCGTGTTCGTAGTCCGGCCGCAGGAGACGATAGCAGCCGCCGCCCCCAATGGCGCGCAACGGCGGGCGGACTATATCCAGGCGTCACCGATCTGTAAACCATCGCGGCCCGCCTCTCCCATGCCCGACGCGCAAGGCAGGTTTCCGGTTAGGGCCTTGATCCGACGCGGCTATCCGATGCTGCAGGTCACCAGTATCCCGAGCAGGCAGAAGACGAGGAAGATGATGAGATAGGGCATTTCCGCCCTATCTCACCACCAGATCCGTCGGGCGCTTGGACAGTGTCTCGACACCCTTCTCGCCCACCAGCACGGTCTGCCCCGTCGTCATGGCGAGCTGGCGCTCGCTGTCGAAGATGATGATGTGGATGAAGAAGACCTGACCCGGCGCCGCCGGCTCGGGGTTGTCGTGATAGAACATCGGCCAGTCCATCCAGTTGGGAGCGAAGGTCGTCCCCAGGCTGTAGCCGGTGGCGTTCATGCGGTGGGCCTGGTAGCCCGCGGCATCGAGGACGCGGGCATGGGCGTCGAAGACCTCGCCGATCGGCCGGCCTGGAATCAGCGCCGCCTTGCAGGCCTCCAGCGCATCCACCGCGACCTTGTGCATCTCCCGCTGGCGCGACGGCACTTCGCCGATGGGGATCGTGCGCATCAGGCAGGAATGGTAGTGGCGGTAGACCCCGGCGAATTCGAGGGTCAGCTGATCCTGATGCGAGAGCTTGCGCCGGCCGCTGAAATAGCGGCAAAGCAGCGCATCGCCGCCCGAGCCGATGATGAACTCGTTGGCCGGGTCGTCGCCGCCACGGCTGAGGATGGCTCCCTGCATGGCCGCCAGGATCTCGCCCTCATCCGCCCCGGGGCCGGCTAGGCGATGCGCCTCGTCGAGGGCGAGGTCCGCCAATTCCGCTGCCTGGCGGACATAGGCGATCTCCGCCGGGCTCTTCACCAGCCTGAGGCGGCTGACCAGGTCCGAAGCATCGACCAGGGTGCAGAAGCCCTCCAGCGCCGCTTCCAGGCGCTTGCCGTTGCGCGCGGTCAGCCCATAGGCGTCGTATTCGACGCCGAGGCGCTGGCCGCTCAGATGCTTCGCATCGAGGATGGCGCGCAGCTCGAGCGCCGGATTGGCATCGGGCCGGTCGACCCAGATGCGGATGTCCTCGATGATGGAGGTGCGCTCGGCCTGTCGCAAATCGGGCGCGCGGGTGAGGAGCGTGAAGCCCCCATCGGCATCGAGGAGGAGGCACTGGAAGAAGACATAGCCGAAGGTGTCATAGCCGGTCAGGTAGTACATGCTCTCCTGCCGGAACATGAGCAGCCCGTCGAGGCCGCGGACCTTCAGCGCCGCCGAGGCGGCGGCACGCCGGGCAGCGAATTCCTCGCGGGTGAAATGCAGCGCCATGCCTATCCCTCCAGGGCGATCAGCGAGATGTTGCGGCCATAGCTCTTCTCGCCTTCCAGCGTGTTGCGACGATAGCTGAAGAAGGCCTCGGCCTCGGCGCAGGTGTCGCGCCGGCTTTGCACGATCTGCCGAATGCCGGCGACCGCGAGGCGGTGGGCGACATAGCCCGGCAGGTCGAAGTGGAAATGGCCCGGACGCGCTGCCGCCGGCGCGAAGAAGCGATCATTGGCGCCATCTGCAGCCAGGAAGCGCGTGCGAAATTCCGGTCCCACCTCATAGGAGGGTTGCGCGATGCAGGGGCCGACCGCCGCCGCGATCCGCTCGACCGCGGTACCCTGCTCGCACATCGCCTCGATGGTCGCCTCGATGACGCCGTCCAGCGCGCCGCGCCAGCCGGCATGGGCGGCCCCCACCACCCGCGCCGCGGGATCGGCGAAGAGCACCGGTGCGCAATCGGCGCTGAGGATTCCGAGCGCCACGCCGGGGCTGCGGGTCACCATGGCGTCGACTTTGGGCGCTTCCTCCCGCGGCCAGGGCCGCCCGACCAGAGCTACGCGGATGCTGTGGGTCTGGAAGGCCGTGACGATGCCGGCGGGATCGACGCCGGCGAGTACTGCAGCGCGGGCGCGATTCTCCATCACCTTCGCAGGATCATCTCCGGAACCGAAGCCGCAATTAAGCGAAGCGAAGATGCCCTCGCTGACGCCGCCGGCGCGGCCGCAGAAAGCATGGCGGACAAGATCCATCTCGGCGAGAGGCGCTGGCTGGGTCACGTGGCCTCGGCGAATCCGGGCGGCGGGGCGAGGCCCGGCGCAACAAATGCGAGGGCCTTGAACAAGGTGCCCATTTCGCGCGAGTCGAGCAAGCGCCGTCGCGCGGAATCGATGTCGCGCGCCTGGGCCGGCGTTGCCCGCGCCAGCAGGCTCTCCGCGCGGGCCTCCAGGCCCAGGCGGAGAAGGAATTCCCCCTGGGGCAGCGGGCCATGGGTCACGGCGCCCGCCTCCTCGGCGGCTCGCGCGAGCCCTGCGAAATCCACATGGGCCGAGAGATCCGCCTCGCCGATATCGCTCAAGGGATTGACCGGCGCGTGGCGTCGCACCGCCTGCAGGCTCTCGCCGGGCAGGGTCTGGCTCGAGCCATAGTCGATGATGAGGGCGGCCCCGCCCGCTCGCGCCAAGCGCCGGCCGATATCGCCCGCCACGCTGAGTGCAACGGGAGAAACCTCCGCCTTGTTGCCCCGGCGCTGGCGGTCGGTGAGAAGGGCAAAGCTCGGCCCAGGCTCGGCCCAGGCGAAGGCAAGTTGCTCGCCATCACAGGCCACCACCCGCTCGCGCCAGCCTTCCGGCCGAAGCTCGAACTCATGCACCGGCAGGGTGTCGAAGAATTCGTTGGCCACAAGCAGCAGCGGGCCCTGGGGGACCTCCGCCAGGCTGGCATGCCATTGGGGATGATGCGCCGGCAGCGCCTGGGCCTGGCGCTCCCGGAGATAGGGGCTGGTCTCGACGAGATGGAGGCGAATTGCCGCCCCGAAGGCTGGGCGCACGCGGGCCGCGCGGAGCGCGTCGGCCATCAGCGTGCCGCGCCCTGGCCCGAGCTCCACCATATGGCAAGGGTCGGGACAACCCATCTCGTGCCAGACCTCGACGCACCACAGCCCGATCAGCTCGCCGAACATCTGGCTCACCTCCGGCGCGGTGATGAAATCGCCGGCGCGGCCCAGGGGATCGCGGCGCTGGTAATAGCCATGGAGCGGGTGACCGAGGGCCTCGGCCATGAACTCGGCGATGGTGATGGGCCCGGTCAGCGCGATGCGGCGAAGCAGCAGCCGGGCGAGAGGCGTCACGAGGTCCGCCGGGCCCGCCAGATGAAGGCGATGCCGAAGGCGAGCATGGGCAGCGACAGAAGCTGGCCCATGGTGGTCCCGCCGATGAGGTAGCCGAGCTGGAAGTCGGGCTCGCGGAAGAACTCGCCGATGATGCGGCAAATGCCGTAGCCCAGAAGAAAGAGGCCGCTCTCCATGCCCGGGCGACGCAGCACATGGAAGCGCCGGACGGCGATGAAGAGGATGATGAACAGCAGGATGCCTTCGAGCCCCGCTTCGTAGAGCTGGCTCGGATGGCGCGGCAGCTTGGCTTCGTCGCGCGGAAAGACCATCGCCCAGGGGACATCCGTCGGCCGGCCATAGAGCTCGCCATTGACGAAATTGGCGAGCCGGCCGAGGAATAGCCCGATAGGCGTGGCGGCCGCGACGGGATCGGCCAGATGGAAGAAGCGAAGGCCATGGCGCCGCGCGAAGAGAATCATGGCCAGGATCATCCCGGTCAGCCCGCCATGGAAGGACATGCCACCATGCCAGACGGCGAAGATCTGCAAGGGGTTCGCCAGGTACTGCTGGAGATCGTAGAACAGGATGTAGCCGAGCCGGCCGCCCAGCACGATGCCGAGCACCGCCCAGGTGACGAAATCATCCAGCAGCACCGGCGTCAGCGGGCTTTCGCCGCGGGCCGCGAGGCCGCGGTCGTAGCGCCAGCCGATCAGGATGCCGACGACATAGGCGAGCGCGTACCAGCGGATGGCGAAGGGGCCGATCTCGACCAGCACCGGATCAATGGCCGGGAAGGGCAGGACATAAAGCATCGCGCGGTTATAGGGGCCCCCTGCGGCAGCGGCAAGTTGATGTCCGGCGAAGCTCCCCTGGAACCCTGGAGGCGATATGATCCTTTTGACCACATGGGAGAGACTCGAATGGACAACCGAATACTCGACGATCT
>DATBBO010000182.1:0-1775 GCA_036270995.1 Dongiaceae bacterium
GTGACGCCGATCAGGAAACCGCCGGCATAGATCCTGAGCACGAAGCCGATAGCGATCACCATCACGTCCAGGATGGCGATCCGCTTCAGCCAAAGGGAATAGGCGAGATTGAGGAGGACATAAGCCGCGAGCACCTGGCCGAAGGCCGCCGGCAGCAGGAGAATGGCGAAGGCGGCGCCCGCTACGGCGAGGCCGAGGGCGAGGAGAAGCGCCTTGCGGACAGAAACGGTGCCCGCGGCCAGTGGGCGCAGGCGCTTACGGGGGTGGCACCGGTCGGCCTCCCGATCGCACCAGTCGTTCAGCACATACATGGCCGAGGCCAGGGCCGAGAAGCAGGCGATGCCGAGGGCGACATGGCCCGCCGCGGCAAGCGAGAGCGCCGCCGGCGTGAAGAACAGGGGTGCGGCGACGAAGAGATTCTTGATCCACTGGTGCGGCCGCAGCAGGGCGAGGATCGGTGTCATCAGCGCTTTCCAAACCCCAGCCGGCTGGACCCGGTTCCGGCCATCCGGCTAGTCCGGAGGCCCTTGAGCCGAGGCCGCCTCTCCTTCGACGATCTCCCGCGCAAGCGCCAGGCCGACAGATCTATGCCGCGCCAGGGATTCGCGGTCGAGACGGTCGACGACCCGCCGCAACGCCTCGAAGCTGCGCTCGAGCCGGGCCGTCAGATAGGCGACGACCCCGGGCGCTACGGTCAGCTGGCGGTCGGCGAAGAGCTTCACAAGGAGAGCCTCCGCCAGGCCGTCATCCGGCGGGTCGATGCGGACTGCCGGCAGGGCCGCCAGGCGCGAGGCGAGATCGGGCAGCTCCACCCCCCAACGCGCCGGCGGCAGCCGCGAGACGATCAGGAGATGTCCACCCCGCTCCGCGAGCGCGTTATAGAGATGCAGCAGGGCCCGCTCCGGCACCGGCGGCGCCTCGTCCAGGACGCAGGCGCGATAGCCCTCCAGCAGAGCCAGCGGCGCAGCCCGCTCGAGGTCCTGAGGCACCAGCAGCCTCGCCTTGGCGCCCGCCTGGAAGACATGGGCGAGATGGGTCTTGCCGCAGCCCGGTGGGCCATGGACCGCAAGCCCCGGCCCGGGCCAATCCGGCCACCGGTCGAGCCAGGCGACCGCCGCCTGGTTGCACGGGGCGACGAGGAAATCCTCGCCGCCATAAGAGGCGCGATGACCTAGCTCGAGGGGGAGTTGGGTCATGTGGGATCGCCCCGGTAATAGCGGCTGTCGCGATAGCGCAGCACCGCGAAGCGGGTGAGCACGCCGATGACGGCGGCCGCCGGTACGGCGAGCAGCAGGCCGACGAAGCCGAACAGCGAGCCGCCGGCCAGGAGCGCGAATATCACCCAGACCGGATGCAGCCCGACCCGGTCGCCCACCAGACGCGGCGTCAGAACATAGCCCTCCAGGAACTGACCACAAGCGAAAAGCCCGATGACCAGGCCCACGGACAGCCAGCTGTCGAACTGCGCCAGCGCGATCCCCACCGAGACGACGAATCCCGTAATGCTGCCAAGATAGGGAATGAAGGAGATGAGGCCGATCCCGATGCCGACGACGAGGCCGAAATCGACGCCGATCACCGTGAGGCCGATACCATAATAGGCGGCAAGGGCGAGGCAGACCGTGGCCTGGCCGCGGACGAAGCCGGCAAGCGTGCGGTCGACCAGGGCGAGCTGCTGGCGGATGGTCTCGGCATGGCGCTGGGGAGGCAGGGAGTTCGTCTGGTTCCTGAGCCGGTCCCAATCGCGCAGTAGGTAGAAGGCGACGACGGGCGTG
>DATBBO010000183.1:0-4395 GCA_036270995.1 Dongiaceae bacterium
TGTCCCGGCAGCCTGCCGGCGAGGAAATCGCGGAAGGACTGGCCGGCGACGTCGAGATAGTGGCCGTCGCGGTAGACGAAGTACATGGGCACGTCGAGCATGTAATCGGCATAGCGCTCGAAGCCCATGCCGGGCTCGAAGGCGAAGGGCAGCATGCCGGTGCGGTCGGGATCGGTGTCGGTCCAGACATGGCTGCGCATGCTCTGAAAGCCGTTGGGCTTGCCCTCGGTGAAAGGTGAATCGGCGAAGAGGGCGGTGGCAAGCGGCTGCAGCGCCAGGCTGGTGCGCAGCTTGCGCACCATGTCCGTCTCGCTCTCGAAATCGAGGTTCACCTGCACCGTACAGGTGCGCAGCATCATGTCGAGGCCGAGGCTGCCCCGGCGCTGCATCTGATCGCGCATGATCTTGTAGCGGCCCTTGGGCATCCAGGGCACCTCGGCGCGGGTGGATCTGGGATCGAAGCCCATACCCAGCATGCCGGTGCCGAGCTCGGCGCCGAGCTCCTTGACCTGCTTCAGATGGGTCTGCACCTCGTCGCAGGTCTTGTGGATGGTCTCGACGGGGGCGCCGGAGAGCTCGAACTGACCGCCCGGCTCGAGCGTGATGTTGCAGCCTTCGCAGGAGAGGGCGATGACGTTGCCGTCCTCTTCCACGGGCTGCCAGCCGAATCGCTCGAGCCCCTTCAGCAGCGCACCGATGCCCTTCGGCCCTTCATAGGGCAGGCGGTGCAGGGTCTTCAGGTCGAAGGCGAATTTCTCATGCTCGGTGCCGATGCGCCATTGCTCGCGCGGTTTGCATCCCTTCTCCAGGTATTCCACCAGCTGGCGCTTGTGGGTGATCGGTTCGCCTTGCGACTTGGGAGGAGCCGACATCTCAAGCCCAACCTTTCGGTTTCAGGAATTCACAAAAGAATCACCGTGCCGGCGGGCGCTCCCGGCCGTCGCCGAGAAGGGCCTGCCAGCAGGCAAGGGCTGCGATCGCAGCCGTATCGGCCCGGAGCACGCGTGGCCCCAGGCCGACGGGCGTAACAAATGGCAGTTTCCGCAGGTGGTCAAGTTCGCTGGACGCAAAGCCGCCCTCCGGTCCCGTCATGACGGCGTAAGCAGCCTCGCGCGGCAGCCCCGCCAGGGCCTCGGCGATGGGGAGCGCATGGCCGAACTCGGCGCAGACCAGGAGGCGGCGAGCTGCCGGCCAGCCATCCAGAACTTCGCCAAGGCGTCTCGCCTCATCGACTTCGGGGACATCCAGCCGCTCGGTCTGCTCGGCAGCCTCCAGGGCATGGGCGGCGAGACGCTCGCGATTGACCCGGCTCACGACGGTGTGCTGGGTGAAGATCGGCCGGAGCCGCCGGCAGCCAAGCTCGGTCGCCTTCTCGGCCAGGAGATCGATGCGCTCGCGCTTCACCGGCGCAAAGACGAGCCAGAGGTCGGGGCCGAAGCGCTGCGGCAGGGTCTGGCGCTCTACGGCAAGGCGCGTCCCGGCCTTGGCGAAGGCCTCGATCGTGGCCTGCCACTCGCCGTCGCGGCCATTGAAGAGCAGGAGTGTGGCGCCCTCCTCCCGGCGCAGCACATGGCGCAGATAATGGCCGCGCGCCGCATCGAGGGTGATCGCAACACCCGCGGCAAGCGGCGCCTCCACATAAAGACGCGGAATCATCTCTTTTGCGTCCGTCCCAGCACCAGACATTCTCGATTCAATTGGCGTTGAATTGCGCGGCGGTCCTAAACTAATCCCTCGCATCAGACAAGCCGAGGCCCGATGGCCAGCGCCAATCCGAGCAGCTCCTTCACCGATATCCGCCGGGGCGACTGGGTCGACCGCTTGGTGCCGGCCCCGCTCAGACCCTACTTCCGCCTGGCGCGTCTCGACCGGCCGATCGGAACCTGGCTGCTGCTCTTTCCCTGCTGGTGGTCCATCGCTCTTGCCGCGCCGCCAGGCGGCGGACCCAACATTCGCCTGCTGGTCCTCTTCGCACTCGGTGCGCTGGTGATGCGCGGGGCCGGCTGCACGATCAACGACATGGCCGATCGCGATTTTGACCGGCGGGTGACGCGCACCGCGAGCCGGCCGATGGCCAGCGGTGCCGTCTCCATGCGCGGCGCCCTCGTCTTCCTGGCGCTGCAACTTCTCATCGGCCTTGTCATCCTGCTGCAACTTTCGCCGCTCGCCATCGCGCTCGGCGTCGCCTCGCTCGCGCTCATCGTCACATATCCGTTCATGAAGCGTGTTACCTATTGGCCCCAGGCTTTTCTCGGGCTCACCTTCAACTGGGGCGCGCTCATGGGCTATGCGGCCGCAAAGGATCGCCTCGATGCCGCTCCGCTTTTGCTCTACGCCGCCGGCATCGCCTGGACGCTGGTCTACGACACGATCTACGCCCATCAGGACAAGGAAGACGACGCGCTGATCGGCATTCGCTCGACGGCGCTCAAGTTCGGCGCGGCGACGCGGCGCTGGCTCGTTCCCTTCGCCATCGTGATGACGCTGCTGCTGGCGGCGATGATCGCGGCCGCCGGCCTCGGGCTCTTCGCCTGGCTCGCGCTGATCGGAGTCGCGGGCCACCTTGCCTGGCAGATCGCCACGGTCGACTTCGACAACCCCGCGGATTGCCTCGCCAAGTTCCACAGCAACCGCAAGCTCGGCTGGATCCTTCTCATCGGCATCATCCTGGGACGTCTCGCGTGAGCGACCCTTCGGCCTTCATCCGCGCCGAGACCGCCCTCTCGGCGCCGCCGCTGGTGCCGGAGATCCGGCTTCATCTGGCGAGCGAGATTCTGCCCATCTGGCAGGCGACGGAGGCCGATCTCGCGCGTCATGGCCTGCCGCCGCCCTATTGGGCCTTCGCCTGGCCCGGCGGCCAGGCACTGACGCGCCATTTGCTGGATCACCGCGAGCTCGTCGCCGGCCGGCGAGTGCTCGACTTCGCCGCCGGCAGCGGGCTCTCCGCCATCGCCGCCGCCATGGCCGGCGCCAGCGCCGTCGCCGCGGCGGATATCGATCCATTCGCCCGGGCGGCCATCGCCCTCAACGCCGATACCAATGGCGTGGATGTCGCCCTCATCGAGGAGGACATCCTGTTATCTCCCGGCGACTGGCCCAGCGATTGGGACGTGATCCTCGCCGGCGATGTCTGCTACGAGCGGCCAATGGCCGAGCGCGTCGCCGCCTGGTTCACCGAGCTCGCAAGTGCGGGCCGGCTCGTCCTGATCGGCGATCCCGGACGCAGCTATCTGCCAGGCTCGGGCCTGCGGGAGATCGCCCGCTATCAGGTGCCGACGAGCCTGGAGCTGGAATACTGCACGCTGCGCGAGACCGTCGTCTGGCGCTGGGAGGGCGGCGCTTAGGTTACTGCGCCGCCGCGATATGGGCCGCGGCGAGCTGGCGCGAGACGAGCTGGGCATAGAGCCCGCCCCTCGCCAGGAGGCGCGCATGGTCGCCCACCTCCATCACCCGGCCTTCCTGCAGCACGACGATCACATCGGCATCGCGGATGGTGGAGAGGCGGTGGGCGATGACGATCGTGGTGCGGTCCGCCTGCAGCAGATCCAGCGCCCGGCGCACGGCCTGCTCGTTCACCGCGTCGAGATGGGAGGTCGCCTCGTCGAGGATCAGGACCGGGGCATCCTTGAGGAAGGCCCGCGCGATGGCAACCCGCTGGCGCTGGCCACCGGAGAGGCTGGTGCCGCGCTCGCCCACCTGGGACTCGAGCCCGTCGGGCAGGCTCTCCACCAGCTCGGCGAGAGAGGCGTGGCCGATGGCGGCATCGAGCTCCGCCTCGCTCGCCTCCGGACGGGCGATCAGGATGTTGCGACGGAGCGTATCGTTGAAGAGATAGGTGTCCTGGGCCACCAGCGCGATCTGCCGGCGCAGCTCGTCCAGGCGGTACTCCCTGAGATCCGCCCCGTTGAGGGTGATGCTGCCCCGCTCCGGGTCCCAGAAGCGCATCAGGAGCTGGGCCGTCGTCGTCTTGCCTGCACCCGAGGTGCCCACCAGGGCGAGCGTCTTGCCGGCGGGGATGTCGAAGCTCGCCCCGCGCAGCGCCGGGCGGCTCTGCCCGGGATAGGTGAAGCCGACATCCCGGAGCCCGAGCGCCGCCGGCCCGGACCGCGGCGCGACGCCGGGCCCGTCGCGCACCACCACTGGCTCCTGGGTCAGGCCGTAGATCCGCCGGGTCGCCCCCAAGGTATCGGCGAGCTGACGGCCGATCTGGGCGATCTCCGAGACCGGCAGGAAGGCCGCCATCGCGAGCAGCGTCAGCAGCGGCAGCAGCGCCGGATCGAGTACCCCCTGCATGGTCAGCGCCGCGCCGGTCACGACGACGACGAGACCGCCGAGCCCGGTCACCGCCTCGAGCAGGCTGTGCTGCAGCGTCAGCTCGGCGAAGAACGGGCGGCG
>DATBBO010000184.1:0-7551 GCA_036270995.1 Dongiaceae bacterium
TATGTGACCTATGAGGCGGTGGTGGGTGCGAGCGGCGCTTCGATGCGCCGGGTGCCGCTCCGGCCCGAGCATGGCTTCCGCCTGCAGGCCGAGGACGTGGCCCCGGCCATCGGCCCCAGGACCCGTGCCGTGCTTATCAACAGCCCGCACAACCCGACCGGCGCGGTCATCCGGCGCGGCGAGCTGGAGAAGCTGGCGACGCTGTGCCGGGAGCATGATCTCTGGCTCATCTCCGACGAGGTTTATGGCTCCCTGGTCTTCGAGGGCGAGCATGTGAGCCCGGCCTCCCTCCCGGGCATGGCGGAGCGCACCGTCGTCATCGACAGCCTCTCGAAATCCCATGCCATGACCGGCTGGCGCCTCGGCTGGGCGGTGGGGCCCGAGGCGCTGATGCATCATCTGGCGCATCTCTCCCTCTGCATGCTCTACGGCTCGCCGGGCTTCATCCAGGATGCGGCCGTGGTCGCGCTGGAATCCGGGCCAGGGGCGCTGGAGGAAATGAAGGCCGCCTATCGCCGCCGGCGCGACAATCTGCACCGCCAGCTCTCCCAGGTGCCGACGCTCTCGGTGCCGCTGCCCGAGGCCGGCATGTTCCTGATGGTCGATGTCAGCCGCACCGGCGCCACGGCCCAGGATTTCGCCTTCGGCCTGCTCGACGCCGAGCGGGTCGCGGTCCTGCCGGGCGGAGCCTTCGGCCCGCAGATCGCGAGCTATGTCCGCATCAATCTCGGCGCTCCGGATGCCGTGCTCGAGGAGACAGGTCGCCGCATGGCGCGCTATGCGGAGAGCCTGCCGGGCTTGGCTTAGGCACCTCTATCCGGCGACGAACCTGCAGAAGCGGACGCTTATTTGCTCTCCTCGCGCCCGAGCACGATGTGCGTCGCGAGGTCTGTGGCAGTGGATTCCATCACGCGGTAGCCGAGGGCAGGGAGATCCAAGCCCTCGAACATCGCCTCGCCCCGTCCGAGCAGGACAGGCGAAAACGCGAAGTGCAGTTCATCGATCAGGCCGGCCTGGAGATATTGGCGAACTGTCGAGACGCCACCTGCGATCTTGACGTCACGCGCTCCCGCGGCGTCGCGTGCACGCGCGAGCGCGGCGTGGATCCCGTCCGTGACGAAGTGGAACGTGGTGCCGCCCTCCATTACGATCGGCTCGCGCGCATGGTGCGTTAGGACGAACGTCGGAGCGTGATAGGGGGGATTGTCTCCCCACCAGCCTTTCCAGCTGTCGTCCCGCCATTCCCCACGCACAGGACCGAACATGTTCCGGCCAAGGATGAAGGCACCGAAGCCGTCCATCGAGCGGTGGGCAAAGGTCTCGTCCACGCCCTCCGAGCCACCGCCCTCGCCGAACATGGCTTTGAAGGTCTTCGTTCCGACGAACCAGCGGTGGAGCTCCGTCCCGCGCTTTCCCAGAGGATCCTGAAGACTCTGTTCCGGGCCCGCTCCGAATCCATCTAGGGACAAGGAAAACGCCGCAACTCTGACACGCCCCACCATAGACCCCTCTACTGTTTGCAACACGCTACTTTGCTGAACCAGTGTCTGCAATCAGGAAGCACGAACGCGGCATTGGTCGGCGAGTTTTGGGGCGCTTGTCTCTCCTCCTATTCCGGCGGACGAGGCGGGAGGAACTCGATCTCACGCCGGTTGCTCTTGGTCGCGCCCAGGGTGACGTGAAACTTCCAGCGCTGCCAGCTCGCGCGATAGGCGGCCATGTCGAGGATGCGGACGGAGAAATAGCTCACCACGACCCGGTCGGCCGCGGGCCCGGGGCTGCCGAGGAGCGGGAGGCTGAGGCCGACTCCCGCACCCGTCGTCCCGGTCGAGCCTCCCGCGGCGTTCATCCTGAGCTGGGGTTGGATCCCTGCGGATTCGCCCTCGGTCTCGCGGGCATAGGTGATCTTGCCGACGGGATATTCTTGGCCCCCCGGATCGATGAGCCGGGCGCTCATCACGGGCTGCGGATCGCGCAGCGCGACGTCCACCTCGTCGGAATTGGCGAGAAGCACCGTCTCCAGCGGCGGCGGCGCCGTGCTGAGCGGGGGCGGCGGCGCAGGGTCGCCGCAGGCGGCGGGGAGCAGAAGGACTGCCAGCGGAAGAAGTCGCAGGACGTGCATCAGGCGGGATATCCCATGGACGGCCTGCCATCCTAGCCGCGGATTGTCCGACCGTCGTTTCAGCTATCCGTGAAACGTTTCCCCAACGAAGAAGCGGCGGAGGATCTCGGCGGTCTCCTCGGGGATCGCCTCCGGAAAGAAATGACCGCCGGCAAGTGCCCGGCCTTCGACGTCATCAGCCCATTCCCGCCAGAGCGCAAGCGGCCCGCCTGCCTCGGCATACCAGCGATCGAGCCCGCTGCCGGCGCTCCAGAGTGCGAGCAGAGGGCAGGCGATCCTTCGTCCGGCGGCCAGATCGGCCTTGTCCTGGGCGCGGTCGAGCGTGGCGGCGGCGCGATACTCCTCGCAGATGGCGTGGACGTGAGCAGGATCGCGGAGTGCCTCGACATAGGCAGCACGTATCTCGGCCGGGAAGGTGGTGGGGGGCGAGCCCCAGCCGCCGAGGGCATCCTCGATGATCGCCTCAGGCAATGCAGTCAGCAGGCGCTCCGGCAGGGGTGCGGGCTGGGCCAGCAGCGACCACGGCCAGAATGCGAGCGCGAGGCGGGCATCGGCCCGCGCCCAGACCGTCTCTGTCGGCAGGATGTCGAGAACCGCCAGCCGCCCGACGCGCTCCGGATGGTCGAGAGCCAGGCGATAGGCGACCCGCCCGCCGCGATCATGGCCGGCAAGGAAGAAGTGCGGGAAGCCCAGGCGCTCCATGACGATCACCATGTCCCGCGCCATGGCCCGCTTGGCATAGGGCGCATGCTCGGCGTCGGAGGCGGGGCACCCGCTCCGCCCATAGCCGCGAAGATCCGCCGCGACCACGGTGAAATCGCGGGCCAGCAGCGGGGCGACGTCGCGCCACATCAGATGCGTCTCGGGGAAGCCATGCAGCAGGAGGACCGGCGGCCCGGCGCCGCCGGTGCGCAGGAAGATGCGGGTTTCCCCGGTCTCGATCTCGGCGGTCCGGAATCCCTCCATCATGGCTGTTGAAGCTCGTTTTGCCATCCGGGGTTCCGCGGCTTACACGAAAGCCTGGCGATACCATATGATGGAGCCATGGACGCCATCCACGACCAGCGCGCCGTGGTCGACCGGCGCGGGCTCTCCACGGCGCTCGCCGAGGCCGGGCCGAAGGGCGATGCGGCCCTGCTGGAGGTGCTGAAGCGGGCGCTGGCCCAGGGCCGCGCCGAGATCCACCGGCGCTTCGAGGCGGCGGCCCGGGCGGAGGATGCGGGGCTCAAGGTCGGGCGCGAGACCTGCTTCCTGATGGATCAGCTGATCCGCACCCTCTACGACTACACGACCCAGCAGGTCTTTCCCCTGGCCAATCCCAGCGCCGGCGAGCATCTCGCTCTGGTCGCCGTCGGCGGCTACGGGCGCGGCGAGCTCGCCCCTTGCTCGGATGTCGATCTTCTCTTCCTGCTGCCCTACAAGCTGACGCCCTATGGCGAGCAGGTGGTGGAGTTCATGCTCTATCGCCTCTGGGATCTGGGCCTCAAGGTCGGTCATGCCACCCGTTCGGTGGACGAGTGCCTGCGCCAGGCCAAGGCGGACATGACCATCCGCACCGGGCTTCTCGAGGCCCGCTATCTCTGGGGCGATTCGGCGCTCTTCCAGGAGCTGAAGCGCCGCTTCCGGCGCGAGGTCGCTACGGGCAATGGCCTCGATTTCGTCGAGGCCAAGCTCGCCGAGCGCGACCAGCGTCACAAGCGCACCGGCAATTCGCGCTACACCCTCGAACCCAACATCAAGGACGGCAAGGGGGGCTTGCGCGACCTCCACACCCTCTACTGGATCGCGAAATATCTCTATCAGGTGGATGACGTGGCGGCGCTCGTCGATCGCGGCGTGCTGAGCGCCGAGGAGGTGGCGATCTTCGAGAAGGCCGCCGCCTTCCTCTGGACCGTGCGCTGTCATCTGCACTACCTCGCGGGGCGCGCGGAGGAGCGGCTGATCTTCGACTTCCAGCCCGAGCTCGCCCGGCGCATCGGCTATACCGATCACGCCGGGACGAGCGGTGTCGAGCGGCTGATGAAGCACTACTTCCTGATCGCCAAGAGCGTGGGCGATCTGACCCGCATCTTCTGCGCCGCCATCGAGGCGGCGCATCAGCGCCGGCCCTTCATCCGGCTTCCGAGCCTCCCCGGCATCGGCCTGCGCCGGCGCGAGGTCGAGGGCTTTGCCGTCGAGGGCGACCGGCTCAATGTGCCCTCACAGGACTATTTCACCAGCCAGCCGATCAACATCCTCCGGCTGTTCGAGGTCGCCCAGCGCCGCGATCTCGACATCCACCCTACGGCCTTGCGACTGGTGACCCGCAATCTGAAGCTGGTAAAGGGCCTGCGCCTCGATCCGGAGGCGAACCGCCTCTTCCTCGCCATGCTGACCGCGCCCAAAGGGCCGGAGATCACGCTGCGCCGGCTCAATGAGGCCGGCGTCTTCGGCCGCTTCCTTCCGGATTTCGGGCGGGTCGTCGCCCAGATGCAATACGACATGTACCACCACTACACGGTGGACGAGCACACCATCTTCGCCATTGGCATGCTGCACAAGATCGAGCGCGGCGATCTGAAGGAGGAGGCGCCCGTCGCTTCGACCGTCGTCCACGAGGTGCTCTCGCGCCGCGTGCTCTATCTCGCCGTGCTGCTGCACGACATCGCCAAGGGCCGCGGCGGCGATCACTCGGAGCTGGGCGCCGAGGTGGCGCAGCGCCTCTGCCCGCGGCTGGGCCTTTCCGAGGAGGAGACGGAGCAGGTCGCCTGGCTGGTGCGCTATCACCTGCTCATGAGCAACACCGCCTTCAAGCGCGATCTCGACGACCGCCAGACCATCGCCACCTTCGCTGGTCAGGTGCAGTCGCTGGAGCGCCTGCGCCTGCTCCTGGTGCTGACCGTTGCCGATATCCGCGCCGTGGGGCCCAAGACCTGGAACAACTGGAAGGCGGTGCTGCTGCGCGAGATCTACTGGCGCACGGCGGAGGAGCTCTCCGGCGGCCTCTCCGCCGAGGCGGCCGAGACCCGCGCCGCCCAGGCCATGGCGGCGCTGCGCCAGGAGCTCGCCGACTGGCCGGCGGAGGAGATCGAGCGCCACTTCGCCCGCGGTCCCGCGGCCTATTGGCTAGCCTATGACGCGCCCTCGCTCGCCCGCCAGGCGCGGCTGGTGCGCCGGGCCGAGGCGGAGGGTGCGCCGCTCGCCATCGAGACTCGAGTGGACCTGCCCCGCGGCTCGACCGAGGTCACGGTCTATGCCGCCGACCGGCTCGGCCTCTTCTCCGATCTCGCCGGGGCCTTCGCCCTCGCCGGGGCCGATATCGTCGAGGCCCGCATCTTCACTCTCTCCAACGGCAAGGCCCTCGACAGCTTCTCCATCCAGGATGCCGGCGGCGCCTTCGAGCGCCCGGACAAGCTCGCCCGCCTGGCCGCCACCATCGAGCATGTCATCGTCGATGACGCTGCCGCAGGGCCGAAGGACATCGCCATTCCGGCGCCGGCGCTGCCGAGCCGCGCCGAGCTCTTCCCGGTCATCCCGCGGGTCTTGATCGACAACCGCGCGAGCGCCGCCTTCACGGTGGTCGAGGTGAACGGGCGCGACCGCAAGGGCCTGCTCTACCGCCTGACCCGGGCGCTCACCGCGCTCAAGCTCCAGATCGCCAATGCCAAGGTCTCGACCTTCGGCGCCCGGGCCGTGGACGTGTTCTACGTCAAGGACCAGTTCGGGCTGAAGATCGAGGACGAACGGCGCCTGAAGGCGATCCGCGAAAGCCTGATGGCGGTGCTGGCGGAGCCGGCGCCGGTGCGGCCGGGCTCGGAGCCGATCGAGATCGCCATCGCGGGCTAGGGCATGAGGCACCAAACCGCGTCATGCCCGGAAGCCCGCGCGGCGCTTGAGCGCAACAACATCAAAGACCTAGCGATGAACCGTCGCCTCGCTTGGCTCGTCCCACTCCTTCTGTCGACCCCTCCCGTCCTGGCCAGGAGCCGGTGTCGATTCTGGAGCAGAAGCATTGGTGGGTGGGCGCCGTTTGCGTCGGCCTCAATCAATGCGCGTTCTGCAATGCCGCCGATGCCGCCGAGGACGGCACCACATTGCGGGTCCAGCCGCCCGCGGATGTGTCGCTCAGCCTGCCGGAGGGCGTCAGCGCCAGCGCGGCGGCGCTCGCGGTCGGGAACGAACGTCTCGCCTTCGCCAAGGGAGACGATGGGGACTTCGCGGCAACCGCCGCGGACGGCGCCCGGATCATCCAGGCCATGCGCCAGGAAGCCTCGCTGACGCTGCAGCTGGGCGAAGGCTCAGCCAGCCGCAGCTACCGCTATAGCCTCGACGGCTTTCCCAAGGCCTATGCCGCGATGCTGAAGGCCTGCCCGAGCGCCGCCAGTCCGTGAGAGGCGCCCGGCGTCTGCGCTGGAAGATCTAGGCTTTGAGGAGATCACCCATCGCCGGCGCCTGGCGGCTGCCGGGAAAGATGCGGTTCTCCACGGTCATCTCGTCGATCTCGAGTCGGCGCTGGCAGAGCGTCTTCAAGACGGCGCGC
This sequence comes from Dongiaceae bacterium, assembly GCA_036270995.1. Classification (GTDB taxonomy): domain Bacteria; phylum Pseudomonadota; class Alphaproteobacteria; order Dongiales; family Dongiaceae; genus DASXQK01. Next base: position 6,642 of record DATBBO010000184.1, read on the forward strand.
AGATTGGTGGTGGGAGCGAGATCGCGGCCCTGATAGAGCTTCTCCTGGGCGAGGCCCGGCCAATCGGCGATGACACGCTTGCCGGCCACGGCGCCGCCGAGGAGGAAGGCGACGGTTGCGGTGCCATGATCGGTCCCGCCAGTGCCGTTGACCGCCACGGTGCGGCCGAACTCGGTGACGGTGACGACCACCGTGCGCTGCCAGGCGGGGCCGAGAGCCGCCTTCAGCTTGACGAGGCTCTGCCCCAGCCCCTTCAGCACCGAAGCGAGGCGGCCCTTCTCCAGCCCCTGGCCCTGGTGGGTATCCCAGCCCGTCGCCTCCAGCACGGCGACGCGGGGGCCCCGCGGATCGGCCATCAGCCGGCCGACCCCTTCCGCCGCGGCCGTCAGATATTGCGCGCCGTTGAGATTCCTGGCGCCGCCCGCGTTCTTGCCCATCACCGCCTCGCTCATGGCCTGGGCCTGGAGGCCTTCGCCCAGGGCCTGGCTGAACAGGGCATCGCCCTTGTAGAGATCGGCGAGACGGTCGAGGAAATCCTGGCTCGCGGGCGGAATGATGTGTTCCGGCTCCCAGGAGCCTGTCTTGGCCGCACCCCGAAGAATGAGCGGCGTGGCGGGGCCGACGGAGAGTCCCAGCGCCCGGTCTCCGGCATCCGGCATGGCGCCGAGGGCGCGATTGAGCCACCCATCTGCCAGCGCATGGGTGGCCCCGCCGGTCTCCAGCATGTCCTGGCCGTCGAAATGAGAGCGCGCGCGATAGGAGGTGGCAGCGGCATGGATGACGGCGAGCTCGCCTTGCTGCCACAGGGGAAGGAGGTCGCCGAGCGCCGGGTTCAGGCCGAAATGCCCATCGAGATCGAGGCAGCCCTTGTCCTGGCCGGGAGCGGCGAAGGCGAGGCTGCCGCGCTGGT
>DATBBO010000185.1:0-8955 GCA_036270995.1 Dongiaceae bacterium
TACGCCACACGTACGAGAAACGCATCCCCAACTCCCCCTGCCGGCCGCGACGGCCGTCAACCCGCGAGCAGGTTACACGGCTTTCACCTTGGCGCAATCTCTCGTCGCTGCGCGGAGATTAAGATTTTTTAGTCCTGTTCCCCGGCGCCGCAGGCTGCGCTGGGTCTGGGCGCCCCGGTAGTGATCGGCGAGAACATCGATCCCGCCCAGGCTGTCGCTCTCATGGCGTTTTCCCGCCGCCTTGAGGCCGATGGGCAAATCCAGGATCTTGGGCGCGGTTTCGCTGGCCGGATTGCTCATCGCCTTCGGCTCCTCCGGTTTGCCGGAGGATTATAGGACTCCCCGGCGCGGCATGAAGGCGAAAGCGGAATCCCGCGGCGCCCCGCGATCGACAACCTGATGGATCCATAGCATCGCGTAAGGCTCGAGGAGCCGGGCAAACCTGAGGGCGCCGGTGTCGAGCGTCTGGAAGCCGAGATCGCTGACCAGCCCCATCACCACCGGCTTGGCGCGCTCGTCATCCCCGGCGACGAACATGACCGGGCGCGCCGGAAAGCCCGAGCTATCGGCCATGACCTCGAAGCCCACCTGGTTCAGGGCCTTGAACACCGCAGCGCCCTTGGCGAGCCCGGCGACGAACTCGGCACCGGACCGGTCGAAGCCGAGGGCGAGCTCGAGGCCATGGGGGCCCATGCGCAGCGGGTTCGTGACATCGATCACGATGCGGCCCGCGAGATCGCCGCAGGCGGTGATCGCCTCGGGCACCGCGGGCCATGGCACGGCCAGCACGATGGCCTCGGCACCGTTGACCGCCTGTCCCACGCCGGCGACATCGGCGTTGCCTGCGGCCCGGGCCGCCACGGCATGCTTGGGATCCGTCGGATTGGGCACCCCATAGGCGATCCGATGCCCGGCCCGCGACCAGCCTCGACCGAGGGCGCCGCCGACACTCCCGGCACCCAGGATTGCGATCCGCATGGCACGCCTCCTCCGACGATGAGACACCCGAGCCTAGGTCATGGAGGTTCCCGCTTGTTACTTAAATCGGCCATCCGGCCATAACGATGGCGTGAGCCTCACTTGATCAGCGCCACGACCTCGCGGAAGCGCGGATGCTCGGCGCTTTCGAGCCACTCGAATAGGACCATCTCGGTGGTCACGATCTCCGCGCCACGGCGGGCCAGGCGCTCCAGTGCCGCCACCTTGCTCTCCGGTCGCCGGGAGCCGATGGCGTCCTGCACCACATGCACCCGACGCCCCGCGGCCATCAGCCCAAGGGCGGTCTGGAGCACACAGACATGGGCCTCGCAGCCCGCCAGGACGAGCTCGGGGCGCGCAGGCAAGTGCTCGAAGAAGCCGGGTGCCCGGCCGGCATCGAAGCTCTGCTTGGCGAAGACCGGGCTTCCCGCCGTTTCCGTCCGCGACAGCAAAGCGGGCACCGTCCGGCCGAGGCCCGTCGGATTCTGCTCCGTCAGCAGGACGGGGATCTCGAGCAACTGCGCTGCCGCCAGGAGACGCTGCGCATTGGCGATGACGTTCTCGGCCTCGGCGATCGCCGGCATGAGGCGCGTCTGGAAATCGATGAGAAGCAGCGCCGAGGCCTTGCCGGCAATCGCGGTCATGATCCTCTCCTTCCGGCTCGCCGGCGGCTTTGCGCACTGTCGCGCCGGCGAAGCCCATCGATCCTCGTCTCGACATAGGCCGCCATCAGCCGCGATGGGGAGGCCCCGAACATGCGGATGCGGCCGGTATGGGCGAGCAACAGAAGGCCGGCGGCATGGGCGAAGCAGTCGACCATCAAGAGCCGCGCCGCTTCAGGCCCGGCGCCCATCTCCTCGGCCGCCGCGGCGATCGGGTGAAGGGCAGCGGCGAGTGCCGTGTTCAGCGCCTCGTCGCGGGCCCGGCCCAGGCCCCGCGGCTTCATGCCGCCTCGGAAGAGATAGAAGCCGAGATCGAGGTCGCGCGGGTTCTTGGCATAGAATTGGAAGAACGCCATGGCGGCGGCGCGGAGCCGATCCTGCGGCGCGGCCGCCTCGGCGACGGCGCCCGCCACGCCCTCGCCCAGCCGGGCGAGGGAGCCGCGCAGAACCTCGGCATAGATCGCTTCCTTGGAATCGAAATGGAAGTAGAGGGCCGCCGGCGTATAGCCCGCGGCCGCAGCGATGGCGCGCAGGCTGGCGCCGTCGAGCCCCTCGGCCTCGAAGACCTGTCGCGCGGCCTCCAGGATCAGCTCGCGCTTCAGTTCGCCCACCGCCCGGCGCCGTCCCTGCCGCCGGCTGGTCATGCCTGCCCTCCTCACAGATCGTACGCTTGACAAAAAATCTAACATTGTTTGAATGGCGCCGGCAACGGGGCCGTCCGGCCCGGGAGGGCGCCATGCTGATGACCGCCGCCGACTATCGAGAGTCCCTGCGCGCCCTTCACCCCCGCGTCTTCCTTGATGGCGACCGCGTGGAAAGCGTTGCCGACGAGCCGCGGCTCGCCCCCGGCATTGCCGGCGTCGGCGTCACTTATGACTTCGCCCATGTCGCCGCCCATGTCGCGCTGATGACCGTGCGCGAGGCGGCGGCTGCGGCCGTCAACCGCATGCTGCATATCGACAGGACCACGACGGATCTGCTGCGCAAGCTGGAGGCGGTGCGCCTCCTCTGCCAGGAATCGGGCTGCGCGCAGCGCTATCTCGCCCATGACGCCCTCAACGCCTTCTTCGAGGCGACGCGGCATGCCGATGAAGAAAACCGGAGCGGCTATCACCAGCGCTTCCTCGCCTATCTCGGCCGCGTCCAGACCGAGGATCTCGCCCTCGGCATCGCCATGACGGATGCCAAGGGCGACCGCTCGAAGCGCCCGGGCGATCAGGCCAATCCCGACGTCTATCTCCACATCAAGGAGCGCCGGCGCGACGGCATTGTCATCCGCGGCGCCAAGGCCATCGTCACCGGCGCCCCCTATATGCACGAGCTGCTGGTGATCCCCTGCCGCACCCATCGGCCTGAGGACGCGGCCTGCGCGGTCGCCTGCGCCGTGCCGGTGGATGCGCCCGGTGTCACGATCATTGCGAAGCCTGCCGGCCGGCCCGGCGAGGCTGCCGCCAAGTTCTCGGCCAAATACGGGCAGTCCGTGGCGGCCGTGCTGTTCGAAGACGTCTTTGTGCCCCATGAGCGGGTCTTCCTTGCCGGCGAATGCGAGGCGGGTGGCCATCTCACCACCGGCTACGCCACCCATCACCGCCATTCCTGCATTGCCGCCCGGGCCGGATTCGGCGACCTCCTGATCGGTGCGGCCGCGCTGATGATCGAGGCCAACGGGCTCGATCCGTCGCGCTACGGCCATATCCGCGATTCCATGGTGGAGCTCATCAAGATCGTCGAGGGGTTCTATGCCTGCGGCGTCGCGGCCTCGGTCTATGGCACGCCGGGGGCGGCGGGGACGATGATGCCCGATGCGGTCTTCGCCAATGTGGGCAAGCTGCTGCTCTCGACCCAGATCTACGACATGCACCGCCTAGCCCATGAGGTCTCCGGCGGGCTGGTGGTCGCGCTTCCGGGGCCGGCGGAGGATCACAACCCGGAGACGGCGGCTTCTCTCGCCGCCGTGCTCGGCGGCCGCGCCGACATCCCGGCCGCACAGCGCATGGAGGTGGCGCGCCTGCTGGAGGACCTGACGGCCTCCCACCAGGCCGGCTGGTATTCGGTCATCTCGCTCCATGGGGGAGGCTCGCCCGAGGCCATGAAGCGGGAGATCTGGCGCAACTATCCCGTCACCGATCGCCGCGCGCTGGTCGAGCGCCTCCTCGATCGCGGCGTCCTGGATGCAGGCCGCCGCCTGTCGCGCCAAAAGATTTCGAATCAACCGGGCCGCTGCTGCGCCGCCGGCTGCGCGCCGGAATCCCTGGCCCCAACCGCGGAGTAGCCGCCATGGACCTCGCCCGCTTCCCCCGCCATCCCCTCACCTTCGGTCCGACGGCATTGGAGCCTCTGCCGCGGCTCTCGGCCCATCTCGGCGGCAAGGTCGAGATCTGGGCCAAGCGGGAGGATTGCAACAGCGGACTTGCCTTCGGCGGCAACAAGATCCGCAAGCTCGAATATCTGGTGCCGGATATCCTGGCCCAGGGCGCCGACACGCTGGTCTCGATCGGCGGCCTGCAGTCGAACCACACCCGCCAAGTGGCGGCGGTGGCCGCCAAGCTCGGCCTCAAATGCCATCTGATCCAGGGAAGCTGGGTCGACTGGCCCGACGGGATCTATGATCGCGTCGGCAATATCCAGCTGAGCCGCATTCTCGGAGCGGAGATCGAATTCTCCCAGGAGGATTTCTCCATCGCCCTCAAGGAGAGCTGGGCCCGGGGCGTCGAGGCAGTGCGCAAAGCCGGCGGCAAGCCTTATGGGATTCCCGCCGGCGCCTCGGATCACCCTCTCGGCGGTCTCGGCTATGCCGGCTTCGCAGAGGAGCTGCGCAAACAGGAGAAGGATCTGGGCTTCCGTTTCGACGTGATCCTCACCGCCTCAGGTTCCGGCAGCACGCAAGGCGGCATGGTGGCGGGCTTCGCCGAGGAGGGGCGGGCGAGCCAGGTCGTCGGCATCGACATCACCGCCAAGCCCGCGGCGACCCGCGCCATGGTGATGAAGATCGCACAGCGGACCGCGGAGATGGTCGGCGTGAAGCGCGCCATCGGCGATGCGGACATCACTCTGGTCGAGGACTATGCCTACCCTGCCTATGGCATTCCCTCGAAGGCGACCCTCGAGGCCATCCGTCTTGCCGCGCGGCTCGAAGGGCTCGTGACGGACCCGGTCTATGAGGGCAAGTCGATGCAGGGCATGATCGAGATGGTGCGGGCCAGCCGCTTTCCGGCGGGCACGAAGCTGCTCTATCTCCATCTCGGCGGCGTACCCGCGCTCAGCGGCTACGCCTATTCCTTCCGCGAGGGATAAGTTCGGGGAGCGCCAGCCCACTTTCTTCCGCGGGAATGACGATGGACGGAGCTGCGGCTACTCCGCCGCCTTCTTCGCGGTCTTAAGGCGCGGCTTCTCGATCCCGGCGGCCTCGCAGAGATAGTCGAGCAGACCGGAGAAATCCGACCCCCCGAAGTCGTTGGCGCGCGCCAGGTTCATCATCTCCCGGGTCGCCGCACCCAGGCTCAGCGGCAGCTTCGCCGCCTGACCCGCGGCCAGCGCCAGAGAGAGATCCTTATGCGCAAGGTCGATGGTGAATCCCGGCGAGATGTCGCCGGCCAGCACCTTGGCCGGCCAGTTGATCTTGAGCTGCCCGTTGGTCGCCGTGGTGCCGTGGAGCACCTCGAGGGTCTGCTCGAGATCGAGGCCGAACTTCTGGGCGAGCGCGAGTGCCTCGGCGTTCATCTGGCAGAGCACGACGCAGATGTAGTTGTTGACCAGCTTGGTCTTGCCGCCGCTGCCGACCGGCCCGCAATGATGGATGGTGGTGCCCATGGCATCGAGCAGCGGCCGGATGCGGAGGAAATCCGCCTCGGTGCCGCCGACCATGAACAGGGATTCGCCGCGATCGGCATGGGCCGCGAGGCGCCCGACCGGCGCGTCAACCACGGCGATGTTCCGGGCCGCCAGCGCCCGGGCGATGCGCTCGGTCGCGGCGGGATCGATTGTGCTCATATCCATCAACAGCTGTCCGGGGCGGCCATGAGCGAGGAGGCCATCGGATCCGAGCGCCACCGCCTCGACCTCCACCGAACTGGGCAGCATGGTGACGAGGACGTCGCTCGCCGCGATCACCTCGGCCGCAGAACGGGCCGGCGCCGCGCCCAGCCTGTCGAGCGCCGTCACGGGCTCGGGGTTCACGTCATGGACGGTGAGCTTGAAGCCCTTCCGGACGAGATTGGAAGCCATGGGCCGCCCCATGCGCCCCAGTCCTATAAAGCCGATGCGATCCATGGCGGGTTCTCCCTGAGATGACCCTGTCTATTCCGTCATCCCGGCGAAAGCCGGGATCCAGGGCAACGGCCGAGTCTCCGGCCCTGGATTCCCGCTTTCGCGGGAATGACGACAACAGAAGTAACGCCACACCTTCACTAGTTCACCCCGAGCCCAAGATGGGCACGGAAGCGGTTCTTGAGATGGACGCCGTCGCGTGCGGGAAGCGCGCGGGCCGGAGTCTCGGCGGAGATGCGGATGGTGGCGAAGCGCGGCAAGCCCTCGAGCCGCGCGAGTTCCTGCCGATAGGCCGCGATCGCGGCGAGATCCGTCAGCTCGACGGCGGCAAAGCCGGCGCTCGCGGCGATGCGATGCAGATCGATGCCGAGGCCAGTATGGCTTGCCTGCTGTCCGGTCTCGCCATATTGGCCGTTATCGAGGGTGACGAGGGTCAGGTTGCCGGGCTTCTTCACGGCGATTGTGGCGAGCGCCCCCAGCCCCATCAGCTGCTCGCCATCGCCGGTGATGACGACCACCGGGCGGCGCGGCTGGGTCAGCGCCAGGCCGAGACCGATCATCGCCGCCCCGCCCATGGCGCCCCAGAGATACATGTTGGCGTCGTGATCGCCGGCCGCGAAGACGTCATAGGTGGGCGAACCGAGGCCCGTCACCACCAGCGCCTTGCCGCGCTCAGCCAGCAGCTCGCGCACGGCGGCACGGCGGTCGAGCGCGTTCGCGTTTCCACGCCTCATGTCTCGGCCCGTCATTTTTCGACCCAGGTCTTGCGGCCGAGCATGCGCTGGGAGAGCAGCACGGCGATCGCCTGATCGCCCTCGAAGGCCATGGCAGCGGCGGCAGCGACGGTCGGCGCCGCCTGCGCGGCGTCCTCGACGCGATGGGACTGCACCCCCATAATCTCGAAGGCCTCGGGCGTCGCGCGGCCCATGGGCACCTGCCACGGATTGAACTCGGCCCATTCGCCGCGCATGGTCACGAGCACCAGAAGCGGGAAGCGGCAGGTCGCGATCAGCGACAGCATGTTGACGCAATTGCCGACGCCGCTGGACTGGATCAGCAGCACGGCGCGCTGCCCGCCCAGCCAGGCGCCGGCCGCCAGCGCGATGCCTTCCTCTTCGGTGGTGAGCACCGTAGTCTCGATATCCGGATCGCCATGCGCCAGCTCGATGAGGGTGCGATGGCCGGCATCCGGCACGTAGCAGACCTGCCTTATGCCGGCCTCCTTCAGCGCGCGATAGACCTCCTGGGGCCAAGCGGGCGCGTTCGGCATGGCAGAAAGAGGGGAGGGTTGAGCCGGGCTCGATCTGGGCATGGAGTCTCCGATAAAGCGCACTCAGCATGGCATGACCGGCTGCGTCCCGCCAATTCGGAACATGCCGGAACCACTGGCGGCTTTCGCAACTGACGCTAGAATGACCGCCCGCAGCGAGGACCAGCCCGGGTGAAATCGTTCTTCTCGATCCGCAATATGAGCCAGGAGCGCATCGTGCTTGCGCTCGCGGTTCTGCTGTTCCTGGCAGCATCCGTGGCTCTTCCCGGCTTCCTTGCCGTCGACAATCTGGTCGCCATCGTGCGCAGCGTCAGCGTGCTCGGCATCCTCGCCGTGGGCATGGCGGTGGTGATCATCGGCCGGGGCATCGATCTATCGGCCGTCGCCATCATGGCCATGTCGGTTGCCTGGTACCTGCAGATGCTGAACGACGGGCGGCCCGGGACCACGGCCCTGCTGCTGGCTCTGGGCTTCGTGATCCTGATCGGCCTCGTCAACGGCTTTTTCATCGCCTATGCCGATGTGCCGGCGATCTTCGCCACGCTGGCGAGCGGAGCCTTCGTCTTCGGCTTCGTGCGCTCCCAGCTCATCGGCCAGGATGCGACCCCGGTGCCGCCGCAGAACTGGATCGAGGAGCTGGGCCGGCTGCGCTTCCTCAATATCCCCATCGAGGTCTTCCTCTTCGCCGCCATCGCCTTCCTGGCCTTCCTCTTCCTGCGCTTCGCCAAATGGGGGCGCTATGTCTATCTGATGGGCGACAACCCCATGGCCGCGCGCAACATGGGAATTCCCGTGCGCCCCATGATGGTGCTGCGCTATGTGCTGTCGGCGGTGATCGCCTTTGCGGCCGGCATCCTGACGGCGGCCGGCCTGCTCTCCATCAATACCCGGGTCGTCAACTCGACCCTGCTCTACGACATCATCCTGGTGGTGGTGATCGGCGGCATCGGCCTCTCGGGCGGGCGCGGCGGGGTGCGCAACGTGATCGTGGGGGCGCTCCTCATTGGCGTGATGCTGAACGCCATGACAATCCTCGATATTCCGAATATCTATCAGAACCTCATCAAGTCGACGATCCTGCTCGTCGCCATCATCATCGACAGCATCCTCAATCCGCGCGACGAGCAGACGGCGCAGCAGGGCGACATATGACTGAGGGGAACGTTTGAGTTCGTGAGGGGACGACCGAAAGCGAGAGAAAGGGAGAAGCAATGATGAGCTGGAAGAAAGCAACCGCGGCGGCCGTCGCGCTCGCCACGCTGGCATATGGCGGAAGCGCCCTGGCCCAGAGCGATCCGGGCACGGCCTATTACAACAAGTCGGTCGAGGGCAAGAAGGTGATCATGGTGCCCATGGCCATGGGCTTCGATCTCGCCCAAGGCTGGGCCTACTACATCGGCAAGGAGGTCAAGGGCTTCGGCGGCACCTTCGAGACCCGCGACCCGAACTGGAGCGTCGAGGCTGGGGCGCAAGCGATCACGGAAGCGATCTCCTCCGATCCGAAGCCGGCCGTCCTCGTCGTCCATTCGCCCGATCTCAACTCCTATAGCAAGCTGTTCAAGAAGGCGCAGCAGGCCGGCATCTATGTCGTGCTGATCGACAATCCGGCGAACTACCCGGCGGATGCCTTCGTCGGCAGCGACTGGGATCGCCTGGGCCAACTCGAGGCCGAGGCGGTGGTCAAGGGCTGCGGGGACAATTCGACCAAGAAGATCGGCCTCGTCCAGGGCGACCAGGTGAACTCTTCGAGCCTCTATCAATACGCCGGGATCATGCGGG
>DATBBO010000186.1:0-5048 GCA_036270995.1 Dongiaceae bacterium
GTCGCCGGCGCCTGGCCCTTGCCCTCGAACTCTGCGCCGACCCGCGGCTCGATATCCTGCTGCAGGAGGAAACGCCCTTTGCGACACTGCCGGAAGCGCTACCGAGGATCCTCGGGCGGCCCGGCGCGCTGTTCCATCTGATCCGCTACCCCTATCCGTGAGGTCCCCATGCATGCCGTCGAAGTCCGCGACCACATCATGATCGCCCATAGCCTGCCCGGCGAGGTCTTCGGCCCGGCGCAGAAGCTCCATGGCGCCACCTTCATCGTCGATGTGGCTTTCTTCCGGCACGAGCTGGGAGCGGACAACATCGTCGTCGATATCGGCCGCGCCCTCGAGGTGCTGCATGAAGTTCTGGCGCCTCTGAACTACAGCAATCTCGACGCCGTGCCTGCGCTGGCCGGTAAGAAGACGACGACCGAATTCCTGTCGCGCTACATATTCGACCGTTTCGCAGAAGCGCTGCGGGCCGGGCGTCTCGGCGCGGAATCAGCGGCGGTCGAGCGCCTCCGCGTGACCCTTACCGAATCCCATGTGGCGCGAGGCTGGTACGAGGCGGCGATTGGCGGCTGATCTCTGTTTCGCCATTCCCGGCGATATCGAGACGCTGACCGGCGGCTACATCTATGACCGCCGGCTGATCGCAGCGCTTCGTCCCCTCGGCTGGAACATCCGCCATCTGGCATTGGGCCCGAGCTTTCCTTTTCCCGATGCCGAAGATCTATCGCTGGCCGCCCGCGCCTTCGCGGCTCTTGCCGCAGGCAGCCTCGTTCTCGTCGACGGGCTCGCCTTCGGCGCGATGCCGGAGATCGCTGCCGCCGAGGGGAAGCGGATTCGCCTCGTCGCCCTGGTTCATCATCCGCTGGCCGAGGAGACCGGCCTCGGCGCCGCGGATTGCGCGGCGCTGCTGGAGAGCGAACGGCGCGCGCTCGCCATGACCCGCGGCGTCATCGCCACCAGCGCCACCACGGCCCGGCGGCTGGTCCAAGCCTATGACATCGCGCCGGCGCGCCTGGCGGTGGCGCGGCCCGGCAGCGATCCTGTGCCGGCGATCCCGGAAAGGAGCCTCGCGCGCGCCCAGGCGGTGAACCTGCTCTCCGTCGGCACGCTGACCCATCGCAAGGGCCATGACCTGCTGATCGAGGCGCTGGCCCGGCTCGCCGATCTTTCTTGGACCTGCCGCATCGTCGGCAGTCCGGACCGTGCGCCCGCCATCGCCGATGACTTGCGGCGGCGGATCGCGGGCCATGGACTGCAGTCCCGCATCCTCCTGCCGGGCGAGGCGGCCGATCTGGCGCCTTTCTATGGCGAGGCCGATATCTTCGTGCTGGCGAGCCGCCATGAGGGCTATGGCATGGTCCTCGCCGAGGCCATGCAGCAGGGGCTGCCCGTCATCGCGACCTCGGCCGGCGCGATTCCCGAAGCTGTCCCGTCGGGCGCCGGGATATTGGTGCCGCCCGAGGATGTCGAAGCCCTGGCGGCAGCACTTCGACAACTGATATGCGATCCGGCCGAGCGCCGGCGCTATGCCGCGGCTGCGCGGGTCGCGGCAGGTTCATTGCCGCGCTGGGCGGACACCGCGCGGGATGTCGCGGATGCGTTGCGGCGCTTCGAGAATCTACCCCTGAAAGGCCAGGGAACTGGCCTCTAGCGAAAGCGGCAGTCGAAAAGCATATCGTCGCCCAGGCGGTGAACCTTGACCGCAGGGCGCAGAGCGTCATCGAGGTGAGCGATTGGCGGCAGCGCAAGGCCGATGGGGCCCGAGCCGATCACGATAGGGGCAATGCAGAGATGCAGGCGATGGAGAGCACCGGCAGCGAGGAAACTCGAGAGCGTGTTCGCTCCGCCCTCGATCAGGATTCGGCGCAGGCCCCTCTCGGCGAGGGCGGCGAGGATATCCGCGGGTGCCAGCCGGCCATCGCATAGCGGGAGCGCAATCGGCGTCACGCGGCTCGGACGGTGCCGCTCGGCGCCTTGGATCACGAAAACGGGCCGCCCGTCCTCCGCCAGCAATCTTGCGGAGGCCGGAAGGCGACCATTGGGATCGATCACAACCCGCGCGGGATGAGGGCCCGAGACGCGGCGCACGGTGAGCTGCGGATCGTCGGCGAGCACGGTTCCGATTCCCACCACCACCGCATCCACGAGTGCGCGCAGACGGTGCAGATGATCGAGGACCGCGGGGCCGTTGACATAGTGGGAATGGCCCGTTGCGGTCGCGATTCGGCCGTCCAGGGATTGGCCGAGCTGGCCCAGCACCACGGAGTCGTTCCGGTCATCGGCAAGCGGCGCATAGAGCCGCCAGAACGCGGCTGCTGCCGGTGCCAGTCTCACCGGCGCCCCGGCGCGCGCCTGCAGCCGCGGCCACAAGCGGGATGCGATCTTCTCGTGCTGCATGTCATCCGGTTCCATTGCGCTGCCGTCGCTCGCTTGCAACGTCTTTGTCGCTCACCCGTTCTTCACACAGAAGTGTACGTCGCCGGCGGGGGCTCGGGTGTATCGACAATGAGGGCCTCAACAGAGAGTAGCGCGCCTTGGACACTGCTTGGAAAGCGTTCACAGGATTATTCCAGGACGAGGCTCAGCTGGCGGTGGACCGCGCGCTGTCGGAGCTACGGTCAGGCCGGCCCATTCTTCTTGAAGGCGCCCAGAGCCGGGCGCTGCTAGCCGCCATCGATGCCCTCTCGGCAAGTGCCTTCACGGCAATCGCAGGCTATCCCGGTATCGAGCTCGAGCTGGCGCTTTCGGGCGCGCGGGCGGGCGCCATCGGCCTTGCCGTTGAGGGTGCCGTGTCATTGCCGGTTGGCGGGCTCGATCACGAAGCGGTGTGCCGTCTGGCGGCCGGCGCCGATGCCGAACCACCGGCGCGCTGGTCTCCGGCCGAAGCCATGGCGCTGATGGGCATGGAGCTGTGCAAGCAGGCCCTGCTGCTGCCGGCGGTGCTGATCGCCGAGGTCGGCGGGCCCGTGGCGGCACCGATCCATCGGCTGTCCCTGGCCGAGGCGCAGGCCAGCCTGGGACAGAGCCGGGTGAATCTCGAGATCGTGTCGAGGGCGCGCATTCCCTTGGCCGGCGATATCGAGGCGAGCTTCATCGTCTTTCGCGGCGTGCCGGCCTGGCGCGACCAGCTCGCGATCATCGTCGGCGATCCCGATCCGGAAGGACCCGTCGCGCTGCGGCTCCATTCGGCCTGCCTGACCGGCGATCTCTTCGGTTCATTGCGCTGCGATTGCGGGGACCAGCTCCGCAAGGCCGTCCAGCGCCTGGCGGAGGCGGGCGGTGGCGTGCTGCTCTATCTCGACCAGGAGGGCCGGGGCACGGGCCTGCGCAACAAGATGCGCGCCTATGCCCTCCAGGATGCCGGGCTCGACACGATCGATGCCGATGCGATGCTCGGCTATGGCGCCGATGAACGCCGCTACGAGCTCGCCGCCGGTATGCTGCTGCGGCTGGGATATCGTCAGGTGAGACTGCTGACCAATAATCCCGACAAGATTACCGCTCTCCGGCGGGCTGGCATCGAGGTCCGGGAGGTTCAGCCGCTGGCAGGGGTGGTGACCATGGAAAATCACCGCTACCTCGCCACCAAAGCCCGGCGCGCCGGTCACACCCTCGGAGATCTCCTGGAGCCGCCGCGGCGCGCCGAAGGCGGGCGAGGCCGGTGAGCCGCGCGGCCGTCGCCGACAGCCGCAAGTCGGACCGCCCCTGGGCGGCCGAAGCTGCCTATTCGCTGCCGGCGCGGCTGGCGCACTGGCTCACGGCGGTCTTCATCATCCTCGCCTTCTTCGTCGGGCTGACCATGATGCGCATCGGCCAGGGCGCGCTCCAGGACCAGCTCTTCGACTGGCATCGCTCCTTCGGGGCCACGGTCTTCGCCCTTGCGGCGTTCCGGCTGCTGTGGCGGCTCTGGCATCCGGCGCCGCCCTTGACGGATATGCCCGCCTGGATCAGGGCCGGCGCCTGGCTCAGCCACAGCCTCCTCTATGTCTTCATGCTGGTCATGCCCATTCTCGGTTGGCTCGGCTCCTCCGCCTTCGGCGCGCCGGTGCATATCTATTGGCTGTTCGACCTGCCGCCCCTGGTCAAGCCCGACCGTCCCCTGGCAAATGTCGTGCTGGCCATTCATGTCTATGGCGCCTTCACGCTCGCTGGCCTCGTCGTTCTCCATATCGGCGCCGCGCTCTATCACCTGCTCGTGCGGCACGACGGCGTGTTCCGGCGGATGGTGGGCTGAGCCTAGCCATGCATTCCGGGCGACTGTGACTCTCGCGGTCGGCGCTTGAGTTCAGGGCCGGCGATCGTCATCTTCCCGGGTGCCAGACCTGCCGATCCCCCGGCGCTCGTTCCAGCAGGAGACACCCTCTTTCATGAAGCCCCTCCAGATCGAAGGATCCTTCGATCTGCTCATCTGCGATTGCGACGGCGTGATCATCGACAGCGAGATCGTCTGCGAACGGATCCTGGCGGCGGCGCTGGACGCAGCCTATCGGGGCCGTGACCTGGCCCCCGTTCTGGCCGGCTGCTTCGGCCTGCAGCTCACGGATATTTTGGAGCGCGTCGCAGCGCATCTGAAAGACCCCTTGCCGGAGGGCTTCCTGGAGCGCGTCGACCGCGAGATGGTGGCCGCTCTCCATCGCGAGGCCGCCGCGATCGAGGGCGTGCGCGAGGCATTGGAGCTGATCGATCTCCCCGTTGCCATCGCCTCGAACAGCAGCCAAGCCTGGATCGAGCTCTCCCTGGCGCGGGCCGGCCTCGCCCAGCGGATAGGGTCCGCGATCTTCAGCGCCGATCGCGTCCTCCGGCCGAAGCCTGCCCCGGATGTCTATCTGCTCGCGGCCCGGGAAATGGGCGTTGCCCCGGCCCGCTGCCTCGTGGTCGAGGACAGCCGCTCCGGCCTGACGGCGGCGCTGGCTGCCGGCATGTCGGTGATCGGGTTCCTGGGCGCGAGCCATGTCCCGCCGCGCCATGGCGAGGATCTGCTGACCTTGGGTGCCCGGATGCTGGTCGAGCATATGGAAGCCCTGCCTCGCGCCGTGGCGGAGCTCCAG
>DATBBO010000187.1:0-3818 GCA_036270995.1 Dongiaceae bacterium
CGGCTCGAGCAAGGTCATCCATAACGGCGTGCGGCTCGCGAAGATGCCCGACGGCGCCTTTGCCGACCGGACGACGCTGCGCGACCCCTCCGAAGCGAGGCTGCTCTGTGCCGGGCGCCTCGTCGATCTCAAGGGAGTCCATACCGCCATCGAGGCCTTACCGGGCCTGCGGGATGAGCAGCCACCGGTGAGGCTGACGATCCTCGGCGATGCTCAGGATGCGGCGTACAAGCGCCGGCTCGATTCGCTGATCGAAGCGACAGGCACCGCTGATCGCATCGAGTTCCGCTCTCCGGTGACGGAAAGCGAGCTCTTCGAACTTTTCCAGGAGCATGACATCTATCTCTTTCCCTCGCTCTACGAGCCCTTCTCCCTGACCCTCATCTATGCGCTTGCGGCCGGCATCCCGACGGTCGCCTCCGATGCAGGCGGCAATGTCGAGATCATCCATCACCGCCGAACCGGGCTGCTGTTCCGCAAGGGCGATGCTCAGGGTCTCGCCGCCGCGATCCGGATCCTCCTGAAGGAGCCGAAACTTCGACAGTCGCTCTCCAGCGAGGCAAGGCGGGTTGCCCACGAATTCAGCTTCGAGCGGATGGTCCGGGAGATGGCGCTCTATCTGGCCGAGCGCGCCTGACACCCGTCAGGGCCGGCGCCTCAGGAGCCCGAGCAGCCGCAAGGGCGCGGTCGCTTCCCAGCGCCGCGAGCGCATCATAGCCCAGATTGCCTGGAGCTTCTGTGGGACCGTCGGCATGCTGGCGATCTCGCCCGCCGATGGTCCACGGCCGCCGAAAAACCGCCCCAGCCGCCAGGAACGGGAGCCCAGCAGCAGGCGTGCCTGTTCATCGAGCTGGCGGGAGAGCTCGGCCGACTCGGCGCGCAGCGCGTTCAGCTCGGCAGTGGCGGCCAGCTCCGGGGTGATATAGCGATCGATGCCGGCCGTGAAGCGCTCCCGGGCGGCAGCGATTTCAGGTGAGGTAATCCGGGGCGAGACAGAGCAAGGAACGGGGGTCGGCTGTCGCCGCGCCGCCTCTCTCGCTTCCAGCCACAACGGGCCGTCGACGGCCGCGGGGCCCCGAGCCGCCAGCATTCGCTCGAACACCGCCTCGTAATGACCAGCCTGCACATCCAGCGCCGCTGCCGCGAGGATGTCCCGCCGTGCGGCTTCCCCGAGCCGGGTGGCATTCGCAGGGTCCAGCAGCAGATCCAGGATCGCGCGGGCAAATCCTGCGGAATCGAAAGGCGGCGCGAGCCGCCCGTTCTCCGCGTCGCGGATCACCTCTGGGATGCCGCCGATCGCGAAAGCCACGACTGGCGTGCCGCAAGCCATGGCCTCCAGAAGAATATTGGGCTGGTTATCGTCCAGGGAGGGAAGGACCAGCAGATCGGCGGCGTTGTAAGCCTCGGCCAGCCGGTGGTCCTCGGCGATGAAGCCGAGATCGAGCACGGACAGGCCCTGTTCTTCGATCTCGGGGGTAGCTTGGCCGAAGATCAGAATCTTCAGCCGTCCCGCCTTGACCAGCTGCGCAAACTCAGGCGCCAGCCGCAGCCGCCGCAGCGCCGCCATGAGATGGCGGAAGCCCTTGCGCCGTTCGCCATTGTTGTTGGCCCCGAAGAGGATCGTGCGGACCTCCGGCGCGATGCCGAGACGCGCGCGAATCGCCTGCCGGTCGCCGGGCCGGAACAGATCTGTCTCGACGGAATTCCACAGGTTGTGGACGGCGCCGGGGGCGAAGACCTGCGACTGCGCCGCGGCATCGGCCAGCCAGCGGGACGGTGCCACTGCCACCACATTGGGCCGCGCGAAGATCTGGCGCTTCACCGCGAGCAGCGCTCGCGGCAGTTCGCAGACATCCTCGTTGAGCTGCGGGCAGGGCGCACAATCCCCGGCATATCCCTGGCAGCCCGCGGAATAGTGACAGCCACCCGTGAAGCCGGCCATGTCGTGGAGGGTCACGACAACGGGCCGCCCCAGTCCGATCAGCCGCCCGATGCTCTCCGGATTGAGGAAGAACTGCACCCAGTGGAGGTTCAGTACGTCATAGCCTCTGAGCCAGGCAAGCTGGCTGAGGTCAAGGCCCCGCGACTGCGCCGTGAAGAGTGTGTCCGAGAGCGGCGTCCGCCGGCGCGGGATGTAGTGTTCGTCCACGAAATCGGCGAGCGCTGCGTCCGCGGAAGAGGCGGGCGCTGCCTCGAAGCGGATCGCCTCGGGGATCGCAGACCTGCCGGCAAGCTGCAGGATATCGACCTCATGGCCGCGCGCGCTCAGCCCGATGGCGAGCCGGCGCATGGCGCGCGCCGCGCCGCCCACGCCGCTCTCGCTGCTCAGCATCGCGATCCGCATTGCGTCAGGTTAGCCGATGATCCCGAGATAGGCGCGCATCACCGAGATCTGGCGTCGCAGCACCTCAACTTCGGTCTCGCCAGGCTCGCGGCGCTGCAGCGCCTTCTCGCTCTCGGGGCGCGGAACGGGCGCTTGGCTCTCCCGCGGCATTGATGGCTCGCTGCCGGACGCTGTCATGCACCCTCCCCCTCGGGCCTCCTTCATAGCAGGTCGGCGCGCGCGGGCGGAAGCTTCTGAGAACAGGCCTCCTGGGCCGCTTGCATTTTACTTGTCGACATGTTTTCACGGCGGCAGTAGCATTGCGCCTCGTCGATCCGCGCCTGCAGGAGCACCGAAATGAAGGATTTCAAGGGAATCTGCGTTCCCCTTTGCACGCCCTTTTCCAGAGACGGCGACTCCCTCGATGAGGGCGCCCTCCGAAGCCATATCGACTGGATGATCGAGAGCGGCGTCCAGATCATCCTGGCCTGCGGCGGCACGGGCGAGTTCGCCTATCTGCGCGAGGCCGAGAAGCGGCGGGTCGCCGAGATCGCCTGCAAGCATGCAGCGGGCCGCGCCCATGTCTTCGTGCAGACCTCCGCGATCAACACCGCCGACACCATCGCGAATTCAAAGGCCGCGGCGGATGCCGGCGCCGATGCCATCATGGTGCTGCCGCCCTATTTCGAGGGGCCGACCATGGATGGCGTGAAATGGCACTACGAGAAGGTTGCCCGAGCCGTGCCCCTCCCTCTCGTCGTCTACAACATCCCCCAGAACACCAACATCGATATCACGCCCGAAATCTTTGCCGAGCTGATGAAGATCGAGAACATCCAGTACATCAAGGACAGCACGGCGAGCCTGGTGCGCATCCAACAGCTCGTGGCCACGGGTGGAAAGATCTTCAACGGCGGTGACCCGATCGCCTTCCAGGCCCTGCTTGCGGGCTGCATCGGCTGCATCTGGGGCGCCGTCAACGCCATGCCGCGCGAGGCGGTGGAGCTCTACCGTCTGGTCTCTGCCGGCAAGCTCGCCGAGGCGGCCCGGCTCTGGCAGAGATTGCTGCCGGCCCAGCTCTTCTTCTGGACCCATGACTACAATCCCTCGATCAAGGCAGCGACCACGATCGCCGGCCGCCGGATCGGGAAATGTCGCAAGCCCCTCCAGACGCTGAGCGAAAGCGATCTCGGCGAGCTGCGGCGAGCGATGGCCTGGCTGCTGCCCGCAGCGAGCCACGCGGCGCAATGACGGCAGGGAAGACTTAACACTGCTTTTCACCCGGCCGGCGCCCACCGGCTCTTGCGTCGCGATCTCGTGATGCCGTCCCGCGAGAAAATAAGCGCCGTCTTTGAATGACCGCCGCCACTCAAAGCGCGCGGGAGGGAATGTGCCTCGCGAGGTCGAACTCCGTCGTCGCCGAGTTCTGCTCCAGATAGCTCGCAAAGCGCCGGCGGAACTCGACCGAGTGGCCGTAGGCCAGGTTCTCAGCGCG
>DATBBO010000188.1:0-3950 GCA_036270995.1 Dongiaceae bacterium
GAATTTAACCGACTCGCTGGAAATACCACCATCGGCCGTGAGAGTGATCTTCTCGATCTTGGCCTGGGCCTCGCGCAGCTTCCGCTCGCAATGCTGCTTCAGGGCAGCCCCTCGTTCATAGGCGCGAATCGCCTCTTCCAGCTTGGCCTCGCCCTTTTCCAGCGCCTTGACCAAGCTCTGAAGCTCGTTCAGGGCTTCCTCGAAGCTCATATTGTCGATTGCGGGTTCTTGCTTCTCGGCCATTCCAACCTTGCCCGCGCCCTACCCTTCAGCCTGCCGACATCAGACGTCCGACATGGGCCGCCGCGCTGGCGGCGAGCGCGCCTAAGTCGTAGCCGCCTTCCAGCGTCGACACAACCCGGCTGCCGCAATGCCGGGCGGCCAATTCCAGAAGCTCGTCGGTCGCCCAGGCAAAATCCGCCTCCTCCAGGCACAGATTGGCCAGGGGATCGGCGCGGTGGGCATCGAAGCCGGCAGAGATCAGGAGGATATCGGGGCGGAAGGCGTCGAGTTCCGGCAATATGCGGCCTGTCATGGCTGCGCGGAACTCTGCAGATCCGGCATGGGGTGGAAGCGGCGCGTTGCAGATATTGCCACAGCCGGTCTCGGCTGCGGCGCCGGTGCCCGGATAGAGCGGCATCTGATGGGTCGAGGCGTAGAACAGCTCTTCATCCTTCTCGAACATGGCCTGGGTGCCATTGCCATGATGGACGTCGAAATCCATCACCGCGATCCGGCGCAAACCATGGGCGCTGCGCGCCTGATGCGCCCCCAGGGCGACATTGTTGAAGAGACAGAAGCCCATGGCCGTCGCCGGCTCGGCGTGATGGCCGGGCGGGCGCACGGCGCAGAAGGCATTGGTGGCCTCGCCGCCCGCCACCGCATCGACCGCCGCGCAGACCGCGCCAGCGGCGCGCAGCGCTGCCTCGCCCGAGCCTGGGGAGAGAGATGTATCGCCATCCAGCATGACCCGACCGGCGCGCGGTACCGCTGCGAGCACGGCCTCGACGAAAGCCCGCGGATGAGCACGGGCGATCTGGTCGATTGCGGCCCGCGGCGCCTCGTGCCATTCGAGCGTGGCAAAGACCGGGGCCCGCAGTGCGGCGAGAATTGCCTCCAGTCGCGCCGGTCTTTCCGGATGGCCTGGTCCCATGTCATGGTCCAGACAGGCCGGGTGGGTGTAGAGACGGGTCGTCACGGGCGCCATTCTCGCCGTGACTTCGGGCAAATGCCATCGAATTGCGGAGCGTGTCTTGGAGCATTTTGATTTCATCATCATCGGCGGCGGCATCGCCGGCGCCTCGGCCGCCTATAACCTCGCGGAGCATGGGCGCATGCTCGTGCTGGAGCGCGAGAGCCAGCCCGGGTATCACACAACCGGCCGCTCGGCGGCGCTTTTCACGGAGAACTACGGCAACCGGACGATCCGGCGCCTGACCAAAGCGAGCGGGCCCTTCCTGAAGCAGCCCCCGGCAGGATTCACCGAGCATCCGATCCTCACCGCCCGCGGCGCGCTCATGATCGCGCGGTCCGATCAGCTTGGCGCGCTGGGGGCCCTCTATCGGGAGGTCGCCGATCTCGGCGGCCCTGTTGAGCGCCTGGATGCGGCCGAAGCCCTGGCGCTTCTCCCCTTGCTCCGGCCGGGCTATGCCGCGGGAGGGCTCTATGAGCCGGATGCCCTCGATATCGATGTCAACAGCCTGCATCGAGGCTTCCTCAGAGCGGCATCTTCCCGCGGCGGCAAGCTCCTCTGCGATGCGGAGGTAGGGCAAATCGGACGTCGCAATGGAACCTGGGAGCTCGCCACGCGCGCCGGTCGCTTTGCAGGACCTGTTCTGGTCAATGCTGCCGGCGCCTGGGCCGATGAGATCGCAGCGCTTGCAGGCGTGAGCCAGGTCGGGCTACAGCCCAAGCGGCGCACCGCCTTCATCTTCGATGGACCATCCGGTCTCGGCGATCGTGTCCTGCCCATGTGTGTCGATGTAGAGGAGCAGTTCTACTTCAAGCCGGAGGCAGGATGCTTCCTGGGCTCGCTCGCCGATGAAACCCCCTCGCCGCCCTGCGATGCCCAGCCCGAGGAGATCGATCTCGCCATGGCGGTGGAGCGAATCGAGGCGGCGACCGTCTTCCAGATCCGCCGCCTCACCCATCGTTGGGCGGGACTGCGCAGCTTCGTCGCCGACAATAGCCTCGTCATCGGCGAAGCACCCGATGCGAAGGGCTTCTTCTGGCTCGCCGGCCAGGGGGGCTATGGGATCCAGACCTCGCCCGCAGCGGGCGCGGCCCTGGGCGGGCTCGTTACGACAGGCGAGCTGCCGAACGTCCTCCGCGAGACCGGGCTATCGCCGGCGGACCTCTCACCCGATCGTCCAGGAATCGGCTTCACGGCACGTGCTGGAACTCCTGGGAGCTGAGCCCTCACGAGGGCGATGCGCCTAGTCCCGGTCGCCCTCGACGACAAGGTGCTGCGCGCGCCAGCGCAGCATGCCACCGGCAAGGTTGGCAACCCGCTCGATCCCGGCTTTTCTCAGGATAACCGTCGCTTGAGCCGACCGCCCGCCGGCACGGCATACGGCGATCAACGGTAGGTCCTTGGCAATCTCTCCTGCGCGGCTCGCAAGCGTGCCGAGGGGAATGGACACCGCGCCCGGGATATGGCCGAGCGGGCCATCGTACTCCTCCGGCTCGCGCACATCGATCACCCGCAACTCGTGCAGATGCTCCTGCACCCAATGGGGTTGGACCTCCCAGATTCCAGCGAAAGTGAGGTTGATCGGTCCCCAGTCGGGGCTTTCGACGGGCTCTTCCGCACCCTGGCGCCGGCCGCATTTCAAATTGGCCGGAACGGCAATTTCCATCTGCTTCGGATGAGGTAGCCCGAGGTTGTTCATATAGCCAACAAAGTCATCCTCGCTCAATTCTCCCCCGAGCCGCGGATTGAACCGCCGTTCCTCACCAACGCTCGAGACCATGAGCCCACGATAGTCATGTGCCGGATAGACAAGACAGGAATCAGGAAGAGAAAAGATCCGTTCATGCACGGAACGGTACATCGCGCGGGCATCACCCTGTTGAAAATCGGTTCTCCCGCAGCCCCGGATCAGCAGACAGTCCCCCGTAAACGCCATCGTCTGATCATCGAGCACATAGGTGCAACAGCCCTTGGTATGACCCGGCGTCGCGCGCACCTGAAGGTACCGGCTGCCGAATTGAACCGTCTCCCCATCCTTGAGGTAATGATCGGCTCCCTCGGCCCCGCTTTCAGCGGAGACTGCGATCCGGCTCGCAAGCCTGCGCTTGAGGTTCCAGGCTCCCGACACATGGTCGGCATGGATATGTGTCTCCAGGGTGTAGAGCAGCTTCAGACCGAGTTCGCGTAGGAGCGCGGCGTCACGCGGCGCCTCATCGAAGACGGGATCGATGAGCAGAGCTTCTCCCGCTTCGGCATCGGCGAGCAGGTAGCTGTAGGTGGAGGACTGCGGGTCGAAGAGTTGCCGAAAGATCATGAAGGATGCCTGCGGTTGGAATCGAGATGCCCGGCTGCGCCATGATACCCGAGAGAGAAGCTTGAGCCAGCCTGCTCAGCGGCCGTCGTGACCTGACCCTCCCCTGATGCCGTGCCAAAGAAGGAGTGCCCAGCCAAGCAGCAGCGCCGTTCCACCCAGGGGCGTGACCCAGGCGAAGCCGTGCCAGCCGACGAGCGCCAGGAGATAGAGGCTGCCACTGAAGAGGATGATGCCGATCAGGAAGGCGGCGGCCGCTGCTTTCAACGCTCCGCCGATGCCGCTTCGGCCAAGGACGGAAATGGCCAGCAGGGCCAGGCCATGCCACATCTGATAGTCCGATGCGGTCCTGATCCAGCCGAGCGCTTCGCTGGAAAGGCGATCCTTCAGCCCATGGGCGGCGAAGGCGCCCATGGCCACGGCGATAAGGCCGTTCGCCGCCGCCGC
>DATBBO010000189.1:0-2063 GCA_036270995.1 Dongiaceae bacterium
CAGCGCTGATCCGGCCCAATACCCGGGTCATCTATCTCGAATCTCCCGGCTCACTCACCTTCGAGGTCCAGGACGTCCCGGCGATCGCGGCGGCGGCCCGCGCCGCCGGCTGCATCACCATGATGGACAACAGCTGGGGCACCCCACTGTTCTGCAAGCCCCTGGCGATGGGGGTCGATATCTCCATCCATGCGGCCACGAAATACATCGTCGGCCATGCCGATGCGATGATGGGCCTGGTGCTGTGCCGGGAGCACCACTACCGAAAGCTGAAGAATGTCCTTCACGGCCTGGGCTACTGCGCCGCGCCGGACGATTGCTATCTGGCACTGCGCGGCTTCCGGACTCTTGCCGTCCGCCTGGCGCGTCACTGGGAAACCGGCCTGACCCTTGCCCGCTGGCTCGCCGGCCGGCCGGAGGTCGCCCGTGTCCTCCATCCCGCGCTTCCCGGCGATCCCGGCCATGCCCTGTGGCAGCGCGATTTCAGCGGCGCCTGCGGCCTTTTCTCTCTTGCGCTGAGGCCTTGTACGCCGGCCGCGCTCGCCGCCATGCTCGACGGCATGCGGGTCTTCTCCATGGGCTTCAGCTGGGGCGGCTATGAGAGCCTGCTCGTCCGCGTCAACCCCGAGACGATGCGCAGCGCCACCGGCTGGGCCGAGAAAGGCCCGCTGCTGCGCCTGCATGCGGGGCTCGAGGATCCGGGCGACCTGATCGGCGATCTCGAGGCGGGCCTCGCCCGCCTGGCTGCCGCCTCATGAGCGCGCTTCTGGAGGCATTGAAATTCGATGCTGCCGGCCTCGTTCCCGCCATCGCCCAGCAGCATGACAGCGGCGAGGTGCTGATGCTGGCCTGGATGACCCGCGAGGCGGTAGAGGAAACCCTGGCCACGGGCCGGGTCTGCTACTGGTCGCGCTCCCGGCAGAGGCTCTGGCGCAAGGGCGAGACCTCGGGCCATGTGCAGCGGCTGATCGAGATGCGCCTCGACTGCGACGGCGACGCGCTGCTGCTCCGGGTCGACCAGGAAGGCCCTGCCTGCCATACCGGCGAGCGAAGCTGCTTCTTCCGCCGGATCGAGGCGGGCGAGACGCCGCGCGTCCAAGAGAGCCGCCCCTAGAAGCGCTGTTCCCCCACCGATATATTCACGGCGATATCGCGCACGAGGCCGATGCCGTGGACTGGTTGCTGCAACAGCCGACCGATGCCGAGTGGCAGGCGATCACGCTCAGCCTCAGGGTCGCCCTGGTCAGCGTCGTCGCCAGCCTGCCGCTCGGCGTTTTCGTCGCCTGGCTCCTGGCGCGCCGGAGCTTCCCCGGCAAGTCGCTGTTCGAGGGGGTGGTCCATATGCCACTGGTCGTGCCGCCGGTGGTGGTGGGCTATGGGTTGCTCCTCTTGTTCGGACGGCGGGGGCCGGCGGGCGCCTGGCTCTACGATCATTTCGGGATCACCCTGATCTTCACCTGGAAGGGTGCGGCGCTGGCGGCAGCGGTGATGGGCTTTCCCCTGATGGTCCAGGCGATCCGCCTCTCGATCGAGGCAGTGGACCGCAAGCTGGAGTCGGCCGCCCGCACGCTTGGCGCCGGGGCGCTGGGCGTCTTCTTCACCATCACCGTGCCGCTGACACTCCCCGGCATACTGGTGGGCAGCGTGCTGGCCTTCGCCCGCAGCCTCGGCGAGTTCGGCGCCACCATCGTCTTCGTCGGCAACATCCCCGGCGAGACCCGCACGATCCCCATCGCCATCTATACCCTGACCCAGCAACCCGAGGGCGACCTTCCCGCCCTCAGGCTTTCGATCATCGCGCTCATCCTGGCGCTTGCCGCCCTCATCGCTTCGGAAGCGCTGGCGCGGCGCATCCATGCGCGCATCCGCGGCTAGAGGCGAGATGCTCGAGATCTCCGTAGAAAAGCATCTCGGCAGCTTCAGCTTCGCTGCCGAGGCCGTGCTTCCCGCCGCGGGGGTCCTGGCCCTCTTCGGCCGGTCCGGCGCCGGCAAGACGACCCTGGTCAACATGCTGGCCGGGCTGCTCCGCCCCGATGCGGGACGAATCGCGATTGCAGGCCGCG
>DATBBO010000190.1:0-3083 GCA_036270995.1 Dongiaceae bacterium
CGTGGTGGCCTCCATGGCCGATGAGGTGCTGGTCATGTATGCCGGCCGGATCGTGGAGCGGGCCGATGTGGATACCCTGTTCCATCGCCCGCGCCACCCCTATACCAAGGCGCTGCTGGCCTGCATGGCCGGCATCGAGGACGACCGCAGCCGGCCGCTCGAGCCTATCGAGGGAACGGCACCCGATCTCACCCATCCGCCCCCCGGATGCCGCTTCGCCCCACGCTGCCCGGTTGCGCAGGACCGTTGCCGGGCGGAGGATCCGCGGCTGCTCGGGGCAACGGACGGCCATGCGGTAGCCTGCCTCCTGGTCCAGGCGGAGCCGGCCCATGGCTGAGGCCCTGCTCGAGGTCACAGGCCTGATGAAGCGCTTCGGCGGGCGCGGCTCGCGGCGGGCGGGCGTGCAGGCCGTGGCAGAGGCGGATCTGACCCTCGCACGCGGTGAGACCCTCGGCCTGGTGGGGGAGAGCGGCTGCGGAAAGTCGACCCTCTCGCGGCTGATCCTGTCGCTCATCGAGTCCGACCAGGGGCATGTCCGGATCGGCGGCGCCGATTTCCTCGCCGCGCCGAAGCGCCAGAAGCGGCTCATGCGCCGGCGAATCCAGATCGTCTTCCAGGATGCGCTCTCATCGCTCAACCCGCGCATGACCGCGGGCGTCAACATCGCCGAGCCGATGCGCCTGCAGGGCCTGGGCTCGACGGCCGAGCGCCGTGCGGAGGCGCGCCGGCTCTTGGAGCTCGTCGGCCTGCAGGCCGATGACGAGCATCGCTATCCGCATGAATTCTCCGGCGGGCAATGCCAGCGCATCGCGATCGCCCGAGCGCTGGTCTTGCAGCCCGAGATCATCGTCTTCGATGAGGCCGTCTCGTCGCTGGATGTCTCCATCCGGGCCCAGATCCTGCGCCTGATCCTGGATCTGCAGCAGCGGCTCGGCCTCTCCTACATCTTCATCTCCCACGACCTCGGCGTCGTCAAACGGATCTGCGACCGCATCGCCGTCATGTATCTCGGCCGCATCGTGGAGATCGGCCCTGCGGATGCGGTCTGCCGGACGCCGCGCCATCCCTATACCGAGGCGCTGCTGCGGGCGATCCCCATCGCCGATCCGCGGCGGATGCGGGTCGAGAATCTCGGCCTGATCGAGGGCGACGGCGTGACCGCGGCCAAGCCCGGCGCCTGCGCCTTCGAGCCGCGCTGTCCCCATCGGTTTGCCCTTTGCGGCGTGAGCCGGCCTCCGCTGATCGAACTCGGTGCGGGGCACAAGGCCGCCTGCTTCCTCAATGACAGCCCCGAACAGAAGAGAGGATACTGACAATGGCCGCGCGGATCGTCGTGACCGGTTTCGAACCCTGGGCCCATGGCACCGAGAACCCCACCTTGGAAGTCCTCGATCAGCTTCGCGCCTCCAACGACATCGAAGGCGACCTGAGGACCGTCCGCCTGCCGGTGGAATCCGACAAGCTCGCCGACATCACCTCGCGGACCCTTGATGAGGTCAAGCCCGATCTGTGGATCAGCCTCGGGCTGGCGCCGGGCCTCGCCGTCATCGCCGTCGAGCGCATCGCCGCCAACGTCATGGATTTTCCGATCCCCGACAATGCCGGGACTCAGCATGGCGGTAATCCCGTCTTCGAGGGCGGGCCCGCCGCCCACATGGCCACATTGCCGGTGAAGACCATCGCCACGGAGCTGCGCAAGAGCGGCGTGCCGGCGAAGATCTCGAACTCGCCCTCGACATATCTCTGCAATCAGATGATGTACACGGTGCTCCATCTCGTGGAGCAGAAGGGGCTGAAAACGCGGGCCGGCTTCATCCATGTGCCGGCCCATCCCAGCCTGGCAGCGAAGCAGGAATACCCACTGGTCGAGATGCCCTCGATGAGCACGGAGATGATGACCAAGGCGGTCAAGCACGCGATCCGCATATCGCTGGCTGTCGAGCAGGACCATCGCCAGCCGGCTTTCAACTATTGAAGGGCCGGCAGCTGCTCGCCGCCGGTTCTCAGCGTCATCGCCGCCGGAGTGGAGGCTAGAGCATGATTCCTCTAGGCTGAAGCGTATCCAGCGTTTGTGAAGTAGTTGGCACATTCGCGAGGGGTAAAGGCGTCGAGGAGTTGTCCGATGGTGCGCCAAGTGGCCCCGACGGAGCGTGGGGCGCGCTTGCGCAGGTGGGCCTTGAGCTTGGCGAAGATCTGTTCGATGGGGTTGAGATCGGGGGAATAGGCCGGGAGGAAGAGAAGCTCGGCTCCGGCGGTGCGGATGGCGCGCCGGATCGCTCGCCGCTTGTGGCTGCCGGTCGATGAAGACCAGGCGTCGCGGGTCAATCCGCCCCTGATATTTCTTCCACTGCGCGCGCCGGCGTGCCACGTCCGCTCAATCCTGCTCGGCGGCGTGCAGGCGACGGGCAACTCGAACGCGGTGCGGACCTGGTGGTTACCCTTGAGCCAGGCCGGGGCGATCGCGCGCACTGTGCTGGCGTCGGCAGCGGCCCACCGCTGGAGCACGGGCTGTCACATGCGCTCATTGAGCCGGTTGATCTCCAATTTAAGCGCCTCGACGAAGCTGTCGAGGAGGAGCGAGCGCGGACGGAAGACGGGGAAAAGCATATAGATCTCGAAATCGATGCGCGGGCGGAAGGGCCGCACGACGAGGCCGTCATCGGCGAAGTCGACGGCCGTGAAGGGATCAACGATGGAGACACCGGCACCGCTCTCGAATAGGCGGCAGGCGAGCTCGGAAAGATGGGTCTCCAGACGGAGCTGCCGCGCCACGCCTGCGGCGTCGAAGGCGCGGTCGGATCATGTGGCGGGCGCGGTCCTCGCTGGCCAGCGAGACGAAAATCTCGCCGCGCAGATCTGCCGGCTTGATCAGGCTGCGTCGGGCCAGGCGGTGGCCGGGCGGCAGCACGCAGACGGCGACGACACGGGACAGCCGCTCGACGCGGACCGCCGGGTGATCGACCGGCAGGATCGAGAGGCCGAGATCGATCTGCTGTCCGGTGACCCAGTCGATGACTCGGGGCGAGGGCTGCACCTGAAGGGGTGGTGTAAGCAGCCTTTCTATTGAGCCTTCGGGATCGATC
>DATBBO010000191.1:0-13651 GCA_036270995.1 Dongiaceae bacterium
TTCATCATGGTCGCGGAATCGACGGAGATCTTGGCTCCCATGGACCAGTTGGGGTGACGCACCTCCTGGGCGGGGGTGACGCCCTCCATCTCCGCGGCCGAAAAGGTCCGAAAGGGACCGCCCGAAGCCGTGAGAATGATCTTCTCGACCCCCTCCCGGCGTTCGAAATCGAAGCACTGGAAGATCGCGCTGTGCTCGGAATCGACCGGCAGCAGGGTGGCGCCGGCGGTCCTCACTTCGCGCATCATGAGGCGCCCGGCGGAAACCAGGCATTCCTTGTTGGCGAGCGCCACCACCGCGCCCCGTTGCACCGCCGCCAGGGTGGGCCGGAGGCCTGCGGCACCGACGATGGCGGCCATTACCCAGTCGGACGGCCGCAGGGCCGCCTCGACCACGGCTTCACGTCCCGCCGCCGCTTCCACGCCGCTGCCCGCCAGGGCCGATTTCAGGACCGCGTATTGGCGCTCATCGGCGACCACGGCCAGGCGCGGCTTCAGCCGGCGCGCTTGCTCGGCCAGTAGGTTGGCATTGCTGTTCGCCGTCAGCGCCTCGACCAGATAGCTGCCGGGATTGCGCTCCAAGAGATCCAGTGTGTTGGCGCCGACCGAACCGGTCGAGCCCAGCACCGTCACCCGACGGGGCTCAGATAGAGCGGCCTTCATCGCGTCCATGCCAGGAGTCCTCCCCCCATTGATTGGGCCAGGGCCACGGCGAGAGCGACCGCGAGCAGCCCGTCGACCCGATCCAGGACGCCGCCATGACCCGGGATGAGATGGCTGCTGTCCTTGACGCCGAAGTATCGCTTGAAGCCCGATTCGACCAAATCCCCTACTTGCTCGACGATGGCGAGGAGCGCGCTCGCCAGCACGAGGGGAAGGACCGAGGCGGCGCCCAACCAAAGGGCAGCGACCCAGCCAACCACCGCCGCCGCCGCAATTCCGCCCATCAGCCCGGCCCAGGTCTTGTTCGGGCTGATGCGCGGCGCGAGCCTGGGGCCGCCGATCGTCCGCCCGGCGACATAGGCGCCGGTATCGGCGGCGATTGCGAGCGCCAGCACCCAGACCATGGTCGCGAGGCCCGCGCCGGGTTGGTGGCGCAGCCAGATGACGGCGATGCTCGGCAGGCCGATATAGAGGGTCCCGACGCCATGCCAAAGGCTGCGCCTGTCGGGGCTGTGCAAGCTCATCAAGGTCACGACGCCGGCGCCTGCGACGACCAGCAGCAGGGCCAATTGGTAACGGCCCGCCGCCGCCGCGGCTACCGCCGCTGCCACGCCCAGCATAGAAAAGAGACCGGCCGCTTGCATGCCGAAAACAGCACCCCGCTGCGAGCCCCGGTTCGCGGCGCACATGCCCGTCCATTCCCAGACCATGGCCAGGGCGAAGACGCCGATGAGGCCGTCCCAGTAATGCGAACCGAGCCAGACAGCCGCGACCGCCACCGGCAGCAGTATTGCCGCCGAGATGATGCGCTTACGCAGCGCCTGAGCTCTCTCAGCGCGCGGCGCCATATCGGCGATCGCGCCCATGATACTCCGTGATGGCACTTTCGAGATCGTCGCGGGTGAAATCGGGCCAGAGCCGGTCGAGGAAGACAAGCTCCGCATAGGCGCATTGCCACAGCAGGAAGTTGCTGATGCGTTTCTCGCCGCTGGTACGGATCAGGAGGTCGGGATCAGGCATGTCCGATGTATAGAGGAAGCGCTCGAAGCGCCGCTCGTCCACCTGGGCGGGATCAAGCCCGGCGCGAACCTCTTCGGCGATGCGCCGGGCCGCCTCGGCGATCTCGGCCCTGCCGCCATAGCTGAGAGCGACGGTGAGATTGAGCCGACGGTTGGCGGCCGTGCGTTGCTCCGCATGCTCGATCAGCCGCACGATATCGGCCTGAAGCCGGCTCCTTTGACCAATGACCCTGAGCCGCACGCCCTTCTGATGCAGCTCCTCGATCTCGTTGACGAGGTAGAGCCTGAGAAGGCCCATGAGATCGTCGATTTCCGCCGCCGGACGCTTCCAGTTCTCGGAGGAGAAGCCGTAGAGGGTCAGATACTGGATGCCGAGCTCGGCCGCGCCGGTCACCGTGCGCCGGACCGCCTCGGCCCCGCGCTTGTGACCTGCGACCCGCGGCAGCCCGCGCGCCTTCGCCCAGCGACCGTTTCCATCCATGATGATCGCCACATGGACGGGGGGCTTCAGTTCGGCATTGGCGGGAAGCGCTTCCATGAACCTCAGACCTGAAGGATCTCCTTTTCCTTCTGCGCCAGAGCGTCATCGACCTTGTGGATATGGTCGTCCGTCAGCTTCTGGACTTCGTCGTTATGCCGGCGATGCTCGTCCTCCGAGATCTTCCGGTCCTTCTCCATCTTCTTGAGCATCTCCATGCCGTCGCGCCGGACGTTGCGCACGGCCACCCGCCCCTGCTCGGCATATTTGTGAGCGATCTTCGTCAGCTCCTGGCGGCGCTCCTGCGAGAGCTCCGGGATGGGGATGCGCACGAGCTGGCCGTCGGATTGAGGATTGACCCCGAGATTGGCCTCCCGGATCGCCTTCTCCACCGGCGTGACCAGGCCGCGGTCCCAGACCTGGACCGTGATCATCCGCGGCTCCGGCACGTTGACCGTGCCCACCTGGTTGAGCGGCATCTCTCCGCCATAGGCCTTGACCACCACCGTATCGAGGAGATGGGCCGAGGCCCGGCCGGTCCGCAGGCCGGCGAACTCCCGGCGCAGCGCCTCGAGCGCGCCGTCCATCCGCCGTTTCAACTCGTTCATCAGTTCGTTTGCCATGGCGTTCCCTGTCCCTCTCTCAGTCGGAGATTATCGTGTACTTGCCCTTGCCGGTAAGCACCTCCGCCAAGCCGCCCGGTTTATTGATGGAGAATACCAGGATGGGGATACGATTCTCACGCGCCAAGGAGACCGCCGCCGCGTCCATCACCTTGAGGTCGCGCGACAGCACATCGAGATGGCTCAGCCTTTCGAAGCGCTCCGCCTTCGGGTTCTTCATGGGATCGGCGCTATAGACGCCGTCCACCTTGGTGCCCTTCATGATGGCCTGGCAGCCCATTTCGGAGGCGCGTAGCGCCGCCGCGGTATCGGTGGTGAAGAAGGGATTGCCGGTGCCGGCGGCGAAGATGACGACACGGCCCTTCTCGAGGTGGCGCTGGGCCCGGCGGCGGATATAGGGCTCGCAGACCGTGGCCATGGGGATGGCGGATTGTACGCGGGTCTGGACGCCCAGCTGCTCGAGCGCGTTCTGCATGGCGAGCGCGTTGATCACGGTCGCCAGCATGCCCATGTAGTCGGCCGAGGCCCGCTGCATGCCCTGGGCGGCGCCGGCGATGCCGCGGAAGATGTTGCCGCCGCCGATCACGAGGCAGAGCTCGGCCCCCGCGGCCACCGCCATCTGGACCTCGCCCGCGATGCGATTGACCGTGTCGGGATCGAGGCCGAACTCGCGGCCGCCCATCAGGGCTTCGCCCGAGATCTTGAGCAGGACCCGCCTGTAGATCAGCTCGGCCATCGTCCGACTTTCTCGAGAGACCTCGTCCCCCGAACAGCGATCATGTTCCATGGGCGATGGCCTCCCGCCGCCCCGCTGACTTCCCTCGGCCGGGGTTCAGGTCCCGAGCTGCGCCGCCACCTCCGCGGCGAAATCCTTCTGCTCGCGCTGGATACCCTCGCCCAGCACCATGCGATAGAAGCCCGTTACCGCGATCGGCGCGCCGGCCTCCTTCGCCGCCGCGGCCACGGCGGCCTTCACCCGGCTCTCGCCGTCGATGACATAGACCTGCTCCAGCAGCACCACTTCCTCGTAGTACTTGCGCAGCCGGCCTTCCACCATCTTGGCGATGATCTCCTCGGGCTTGCCCGAAGCGCGCGCCTGCTCCGCGAGCACGCCGCGCTCCCGCTCGAGCGCCGCCGGATCGACGGTGGCGATGTCGAGGGACTGGGGATTGGCCGCGGCCACATGCATGGCGAGCTGCTTGCCGAAGGCCGCGAGCTTGCCGGCATCGCCGGTCGATTCAAGCCCGACCAGCACGCCGATCTTACCCAGGCCGGGCGCCTGCGAATTGTGGACATAGCCCACCACCACGCCCCGGCCGACCGAGAGCTTCGCCATGCGGCGCAGAGTCATGTTCTCGCCGATGGTGGCGATGAGCTGGGTCAGCGTCTCGGCGACGCTCTTGCCGTCCTTGCCATAGGCCGAGGCGGCGAGGGCCTCGATATCGGCGGCACCGAGCGCCTGCTGCCCCACCTGGCGCACAAAGCCCTGGAACTGCTCGTTGCGGGCGACGAAATCGGTCTCGGCATTGACCTCGACCAGGGCGCCCCGGGTGCCCTCCACGGCGAGGCCCACCAATCCTTCGGCGGCCACCCGGCCGGCCTTTTTGGCGGCGGCGGCCAGCCCCTTCTTGCGCAGCCAGTCGAAGGCGCCCTCGAGGTCGCCCTGCGTCTCTGCCAGCGCCTTCTTGCAATCCATCATGCCGGCCCCGGTCTTTTCCCGAAGCTCCTTGACCAGCGCCGCGGTGATCTCGGCCATGACCTCGATTCTCCCGTATCCCTTGTGAAGTTGCGGGCCGCCGCACAGGGCGGCGGCCCGATAGATCTAAGCCTGCGCCGCAGCACCCTCGCCGAGGGCTTCCGCGGGCAGCTGCTCGGCCGGCAGTTCCGCCTGCTCGCCGATATCGGCACCGGTGGCGATCGCCTCCTGCTGCAGACCGTCCAGCACCGCGGCCGAGATCAGGTCGCAATACATGGCGATGGCGCGGATGGCGTCGTCATTGCCCGGGATCGGATAGGCGATGCCGTTGGGGTTGCTGTTGCTGTCGACGACGGCGACGACGGGAATGCCGAGCTTCACCGCCTCTGCCACCGCGATCGATTCCTTGTTGGTGTCGATCACGAACAGGATATCCGGCTGGCCGCCCATCTCCTTGATGCCGCCCAGCGCCCGCTCGAGCTTGTCGCGCTCGCGGGTCATCTGCAGCAGCTCCTTCTTGGTGAGACCGGTGTTGCTCTCCGAGAGGCGCGCCTCGAGATCCTTCAGGCGCTTGATCGAGTTGGAGATGGTCTTCCAGTTCGACAGCATGCCGCCGAGCCAGCGGTGGTTGACATAGTACTGGCCGCAGCGCTTGGCGGCTTCTGCGATCTTCTCGCTCGCCTGGCGCTTGGTACCGACGAAGAGCACGCGCCCGCCGCCGCTGACCACGTCGCGCACCGCCTGCAGCGCCTGCTGCAGGAGCGGCACCGTCTGCTCCAGGTCGAGGATATGGACGCCGTTGCGCACACCGAAGATGAACGGCGCCATCTTCGGGTTCCAGCGGCGGGTGTGATGGCCGAAATGCACGCCAGCTTCCAGGAGCTGGCGCATGGTGAACTCTGGCATCGCCATGTGAAAACGTCCTTTTCCGGTTAGGCCTCCGCGGGATGTGGTCCGCTCCCAGTATGGGAGGGACACCGGAGCGACCGGTCGGGATGTCTCCCCGACAGGCCACGGGCCCCGCGTGCGGGTTTCAAGCGGGCGTGGTCTTAGCCGCCCGGCCAGGTAAAGGCAAGTGTTTTTTCAAAGACTTAGTGCGACTAAACGTCTTGCACGTCGACGATGCCGGGGATGGCCTTGATCGCCCCCCGGGTGGCGGCAGAGATGGCCCAGCCCCCGGGCACGGCCACCTCGCACTCCCGGCCCCGCTCCAACTCCAGGACAAGGCGCAGCCGCCCTTTGCCTCGGCCGCAGCGTTCCATGATCTGCCTCAGGCTCGGGATCGGGCCGCTGTCGTTCAGATAGACCCTGAGGCCGACGCTCGTCTGGGCCGCGGCCGCCTCGAGCCCTTGGATGGTCTGGGCGGTCAGCCGGGTATTGTCGGGATCCAGCCGGACATCGACGGTCAGCAGCAGAGGTGTCCCCGGCTCCAACAGCTCGCGATGGGCGGCCAGGGTCTCGGAGAAGACGACGATCTCGAACACGCCGCTGGCATCGGAGAGCTGCACGAAAGCAAAGCGGGAGCCCTTGGCCGAGGTCCGCTCCTGCCGGCCGGTCACGATGCCGGCGAGCTTCGCCCGCATGGTCGGCCGGCCAACGATCCAGCTCGGCAGATCGGCATAGCGGACCACCTCCAGGCGCTTCAGCGTGCTGCCGAAGCTGTCCAGCGGGTGGGCCGAGAGATAGAAGCCGATGGCCTCGAACTCATGACGCAGCTTCTCCATCAGCGGCCAGTCGGTCGTCTGGGGCAGGCTCAGGCGATCGGGCTCGCTGAAGGCGCCTGCGAACAGGCTCACCTGCTGGCTCGCCCGGTCATTGGCGGCGGCCCCGGCCTGACGCAGCATCTGTTCCACCGCCTGGTATGTCTGGTGCCGATTGGGATTGAGACCATCGAAAGCGCCGGCGCAAACCAGATTCTCCAGCGCCCGCTTGTTGACGGCTCTGGGATCGGAGCGCCGGGCGAAATCCCCCAGGCTCTTGAAGGGACCCTCGGCCTTGCGGGCGGCCACGATCCCCTCGGCGGCCCCCTGCCCCACATTGCGCACCGCTGCCAGCGCATAGCGCACGGCGAGCCCGCCCTCCGCATCCGCCTCGACGCCGAAGAGCGCCTCCGACCGGTTGATGTCCGGCGGCAGGAGCCGGATCTTCAAACGGTCCAGCTCCTGGCGGAAAAGCCCGAGCTTGTCGGTGTTGTTGATGTCGAAGGTCATCGACGCCGCGAAGAACTCGACCGGATAGTTGGCCTTGAACCAGGCCGTCTGATAGGCGATCAGCGCATAGGGCGCTGCATGGCACTTGTTGAAGCCGTAACCAGCAAATTTGTTGACCTTCTCGAAGATGCCCTTGGCCTGCGCCTCGTCCACGCCGCGCCCGACCGCGCCGGCGACGAAGTCGTTGCGCTGGGCTTCCATCTCCTCCTTGATTTTCTTGCCCATGGCCCGACGCAGCAGATCGGCGCCGCCCAGCGTATAGCCAGAGAGGGTCTGGGCTATCTGGATCACCTGCTCCTGATAGACCATGATCCCGAAGGTCTCCTTCAGGATCGGCTCCAGGGCGGGGTGAAGGTAATCGGCGGGCTCCGTCCCGTTCTTCACGTTGATGTATTTCGGGATGTCGTCCATCGGGCCCGGACGATAGAGGGCGACGAGAGCGATGATGTCCTCGAAGCGGTCGGGCTTCATCCGTCGCAGCACGTCGCGCATGCCCGAGCTTTCCAGCTGGAACACCCCGGTCGAATCGCCATGGCCCAGCACCGCGAAGGTCTTGGGGTCGTCGAGGGGAATGCGCGCCAGACGGAATTCCGGATCGCGCCGTCTCACCAGGGCCTCGGCCTGGGTCAGCACCGTCAGCGTCTTCAGGCCCAGGAAATCGAACTTCACTAGCCCGGCCTGCTCCACATCCTTCATATTGAACTGGGTCACCGGCATGTCGGAGCGCGGATCGCGATAGAGCGGTATCAGTTGCTCCAGCGGCCGGTCGCCGATCACCACCCCCGCCGCATGGGTCGAAGCATGGCGGTAGAGGCCCTCGAGCTTGCGGGCGATGTCGAAAAGCCGCCCCACGGCCGGATCCTCGGCGATGGCGGCGCGAAGCTGCGCCTCGCCCTCGATCGCCTGCGCCAGCGACACCGGATTGGCGGGGTTGTTGGGTACCAGCTTGCAGAGCCGGTCGATCTGGCCATAGGGCATCTCCAAGACCCGGCCGACATCGCGCAGCGCCGCGCGTGCCTGCAGCTTGCCGAAGGTGATGATCTGGGCGACGCGGTCCCGCCCATACTTGCTCTGCACATAGCGGATCACCTCGTCGCGCCGCTCCTGGCAGAAGTCGACGTCGAAATCCGGCATCGACACCCGTTCGGGATTGAGGAAGCGCTCGAACAGCAGGCCCCAGCAGAGCGGATCGAGATCGGTGATGGTGAGGCTCCAGGCCACGACGGAGCCCGCACCCGAACCGCGTCCCGGCCCGACGGGAATGCCCTGGGCCTTCGCCCAGCCGATGAAGTCGGCGACGATCAGGAAATAGCCGGCGAAGCCCATCTGGATGATGACGCCAAGCTCGTATTCCATGCGCTCCCGATAGGGCTTGCGCGCCTCCTCGCTCAACCCCTCCAGCCGGCGTTCCAATCCCAAGGCGGCCTGGCGGCGAAGCTCCTCGATCTCGCCGAGGCCGCTGCCGGCCTCGAAGGGCGGGAGGATCGGCTTCCGCGGCCGCGGGATATAGGCGCAGCGCTGGGCGACGACCAGGGTGTTGTCCACCGCCTCCGGCAGATCGGCGAAGAGGGCCCGCATTTCGGCGGCGCTCTTGAAGCGATGCTCGGGCGTGACGCGGCGGCGCTTCTCCTGGCTGAGGGGAACACCCTCGGCGATGCAGAGCAGGACGTCATGGGCCTCATGCATCGCCTCATCGGCGAAGAACACCTCGTTGGTGGCGATGAGCGGCAGGTCGCGCGCATAGGCGAGGTCGAGCAGGCGACCTTCGATCAGCCTCTCGGCCGCGAGACCATGGCGCATGAGCTCCACATAGAGCCTTCCGGGAAAGAGGCGCTGGAGCTCGGTCAGCGCGGCCGCCGCGGCGTCGTCCTGGCCTTCCCCCAGCAACCGCCCGACGCGCCCCTGGGGCCCGCCGGTGAAGGCGATCAGCCCCTCGGTCATCCCCTCCAGGGCGGCCAGCGACAGCTGCGGCGCCTCGCCCGGCTCACCCTCCAGGAAGGACTTGCTCACCAGCCGCAACAGGTTGCGATAGCCCGTTTCGTTCTGCACCAGAACGACGAGTTGATCGGGCGGCGGCCTCAGCCCCGGGCGGGAGGAGGCTTCGCCCGCCTCGCGCCGGAGACCCAGCTGGCAGGCGATGATGGGCTGCACCCCGGCATCGGCAGCCACCTGGGCGAATTGAAAGGCGCCGAACAGATTGCCGCTATCGGCGACCGCGACCGCCGGCATCGCGTGACGCCGGCAGAGCTCGATCAGCTGCTTGATCTTGATCGCGCCCTCGGAGAGCGAATAGGCCGAGTGGACGCGCAGGTGGACGAAATCGGCGTGGGTCATCGCGGCGGGATTATCTTCGCTGGCGTGCGATTCGTCACGCCTGGAGAATCGGCAGCTATGCCTCGACGAGCCTTCCGTCCTCGATGGCGATGATGCGGTCCATCTGGCGGGCGAGATCGAGATTGTGGGTCGCGACCAGGGCGCCGAGGTTCACGGCCCGCACCAGCTTCACGAGCATGGCGAAGACGCCGTCCGCGGTGTTGTGATCGAGATTGCCGGTGGGCTCGTCCGCAAGGAGGAGCGAGGGGCCATTGGCGAGCGCGCGGGCAATCGCGACCCGCTGCTGCTCGCCGCCAGAAAGCTGTGCCGGCCGGTGCTCCGCCCGCTGTCCCAGATTCACCATGGCCAGGAGTTCCAGGGCGCGCCCCCGCGTCTTGCCACGCGAAAGACCGGCGATCATCTGCGGCAGCATCACGTTCTCCGCCGCCGAGAACTCCGGCAGCAGATGGTGGTACTGATAGACGAAGCCGATCGCGGTGCGGCGCAGAGCCGTGCGCCGGGTATCAGAGAGGCGGCTCGCGGCCTCCCCCTTCACGACCACTTCACCCAGGGTCGGCGGTTCCAGCAGCCCGCTGATCTGCAGCAAGGTGGATTTGCCCGCGCCGGAAGGGCCGATCAAGGCGACGATCTCCCCGGGCCAGACCGCGAGCGAGACTTCGCGCAGGACCTCGAGCCGTCCGGCGCCCTGCCGGAAGCTGCGGCTGACGCCGCGGAGCTCCAGGACCGCATCACTCATAACGCAAGGCCTCGACGGGATCGAGCCGCGCGGCGCGCCAGGATGGATAGATTGTGGCCAGGAAGGACAGGGCCAGCGCCATGATCACCACCGTCGCCACCTCCTGCGGATCGACGATGGCGGGAAGCTGCGACAGGAAATAGACCTCAGCGGGAAACAGCTTGGTATGCAGCAGATCCTGCATCCATTGCCGGATGGTCTCGAT
This sequence comes from Dongiaceae bacterium, assembly GCA_036270995.1. Lineage (GTDB taxonomy): Bacteria > Pseudomonadota > Alphaproteobacteria > Dongiales > Dongiaceae > DASXQK01. The sequence goes on from DATBBO010000191.1 coordinate 9,964, forward strand.
ATTGTCGGCGAAGGCGAGGCCGAGCATGAAGCCGGCGAGCGTGCCGACCACGCCGATGCTGGCACCGCTGATGAGGAAAACCCGCATGATCATGCCGCGCGTCGCCCCCATCGTGCGAAGGATGGCGATGGCGCGGCCCTTCTCCTTCACCAGCATGATCTGGCTGGAGATGACGTTGAAGGCGGCAACCACGATGATCAAGGTCAGGATCAGGAACATCACGTTGGCTTCGACCTGGATGGCGCCGAAGAAGCTGGCGTTGGCCTCCTTCCAATCGGTGATGCGATAGCTGTCGCCGGTGCGCGCCAGGATGGCGGCCGCGGCCGCGGCGCTGCGGTCGGGATCGTCGATGGCGATCTCGATCTGGCTCGCCTGCTGGGGAAGCTTGAAATAGAGCTGAGCGGCCTCCAGCGGCATGAACACATAGCCGCTGTCGTATTCATACATGCCGATGTCGAAGATTCCGACGACGGTGAAGCTCTTGATGCGCGGAATCATGCCGATGAGCGTCGCCGTCGAATGCGGCGAGATCAAAGTGATCTCCTGGCCCACCGTGACGCCCAGGTTCTGGGCCAGATGATAGCCGATGATGACGGCATCCTTGCCGCCGAAATCCTTCAGGCTGCCGATCCGGATGTTCCCGGCGAGCGTCGCCTTGTCCTTCAGATCCTCGGGCCGGATGCCGCGGACCAGCACGCCATAGGCCCGGTCGTTGTTGGTTGCCATGGCCTGGCCCTGGATCAGGGGGTCTGCCGCCTTGACCATGGGGAGCGATTTGATGGCCTTGGTCAGCACCTCGTAGTCCGGCAGCGGGCCCTGGACCGACTGCAGGGTGAGATGCCCGTTGAGCCCGATGATCCGGCCCAGGAGCTCGTGGCGGAAGCCGTTCATCACCGACATGACGATGATGAGGGTCGCCACACCCAGCATGATGCCGAGAAACGAAAAGACCGCGATCAGCGAGATGAAGCCCTCCCGGCGCTGCGGCCGGAGGTAGCGCATCGCGACCATCCACTCGAAGGCGGAGAACATGCGGAGCTAGGCCGTCAGCTTGTCGAGAGCCGGCTCGAGCGCGAGCTCCTGGCGTTCTGCGGTGGCGCGGCGCTTCAACTCGACCTTGCCGGAGGCGATCCCGCGCGGCCCCACGATGAGCTGCCAAGGCAGGCCGATCAGGTCCATTTCCGCGAATTTCGCACCCGGCCGTTCGTCTCTGTCGTCATAGAGCACCTCGACACCCGCGGCCTTCAGCTTGGCGTAGATCTCCTCGCATTTGGCGTTGGTCGCCTCGTCATTGTTCTTGAGATTGACGAGGCCGACATGGAAGGGCGCCACGGAATCCGGCCAGATGATGCCCGCATTGTCATGGCTGGCCTCGATGACTGCGCCGACGAGCCGAGACACGCCGATGCCGTAGCTTCCGCTCTGCACCGGCACCATCTCGCCGTCCGCCTTGGCGACCATGGCCCCCAGGGGCTCTGAGTATTTGGGGCCGAAATGGAAGATATGGCCGACCTCGATGCCGCGGCCGACATAGCGGCGCGCCTCGGGCACTTGGCCCTCGAACAGCGCCTCGTCATGCTTCTCGTCGGTGCGGGCGTAGAGGGAGGTGAAATGCTCCACCACCTTGCCGACGGCCTGCGCATCGCCATAGTCGATCTCGGTGCCCAGCGCATCGAACTCGATGACGCCGCGGTCGCAGAAGACCGCGCTCTCGCCCGTATCCGCCAGGATGATGAATTCATGGGAGAGATCGCCGCCGATCGGCCCGGTATCCGCCGCCATGGGAATGGCGCGCAGGCCCAGGCGCTGGAAGGTGCGCAGATAAGAGACGAACATGCGGTTATAAGCCTGGCGCGCGGTTTCGTAGTCGATATCGAAGGAGTAGCCGTCCTTCATCAGGAACTCGCGCCCCCGCATGACGCCGAAGCGCGGGCGCACCTCGTCGCGGAATTTCCACTGGATGTGATATAGCATGCGCGGCAACTCGCGGTAGCTCTTCACCGCCGTGCGGAAGATGTCGGTGATCAACTCCTCGTTCGTCGGCCCGTAGAGCATCTCGCGATCATGCCGATCGGTGATGCGCAGCATCTCCTTGCCGTAATCATTGTAGCGGCCCGACTGCTTCCAGAGATCCGCAGACTGGATCGTCGGCATCAGCACCTCCTGGGCGCCGGCGCGGTCCTGCTCCTCGCGCACGATCTGCTCGATGCGCTTGAGCACGCGGAAGCCCAGTGGCAGCCAGGAATAGATGCCAGCGCTCGCCTGGCGGATCATGCCGGCGCGCAGCATCAGCCGGTGCGACACGATCTGCGCTTCGGCGGGATTTTCCTTCAGGGTCGGCAGGAAGTAGGCGGAGAGGCGCATAAGTCGTTCATTTCCAATGTGATGTGGTCCAGACGGGGAGCGTGACTTTAAGCGAGGCTCGGGACCCTGTCCATGCAACTCCGGAAGCGGGAGGTGTGCAGGGCAGAGTTAAGAGGAATTATGGCAGGCGCAAGGCCGCTATTTGCCTCGGGCGGCCTTGCTGCGCTTCGCCTTGCCTTTGGCCCAGGGCGGCCCGAGACGGGCGATCTTCTTCGCCACCGGGCAGCTCGGCGCATGGGCGCCGGGCAGATAGCCGAGGCTGAGGAGAAACTCGCCAACGATCTCACCGCCGGTAAACCGGAAGGTCTTCTTGAAGAGCTTGACCCATTCGTCCTTCTCGAGCGGGTGGTGCGTGTCGAGCCAGCCAGCGAAGGAGCCATGGGTCTCCCGGATCTGCTGCAGGCGCCGGGCGTTCTCGATAGCCGCCTCGATCTTCAGCCGGTTGCGGATGATACCGGCGTCGGCGAGCAGCCGGCGCTTCTCCTTCGTGCCATAGGCCGCCACCTTGTCGATGTCGAAGCCATCGAAGGCGGCCTGAAAGGCCTCGCGCTTCTTCAGGATGGTGAGCCAGGAGAGGCCGGCCTGATTGATCTCGAGGACGAGACGCTCGAACAGCACATTGTCATCACGCGAGGGAAAGCCGTACTCGCCCTCGTGATAGGGTCCATGGAAGGGGTGGCCGGGGGCGATGTCGCAATAGGTCGTCATGAGCTCAATGCCGGAAGGTGATCCAGGGCGAGGTTATCAGCCAATAGGCCAACAGCCAAACCACGGCCGAAAGCAGGGTCGTGGCGCCGATCTTGGCCCAGAGATGCGTCTTCACCGGCGCGCCGGGATCATGGCCCGGCTCGGGATTCTCCTCGCGCTGGACCCCCCAGGGCAGAACGGCGAAAAGCATCAGCCACCAGATCAGAAAATAGACGACGAAAGCGGTCAGCCAGTTCATGCCTGCTCCAGCTCGATCAGGCTGCCGAGAAAATCCTTGGGATGCAGGAACAGGACCGGCTTGCCATGGGCCCCGATCTTCGGCTCACCATCCCCCAGCACCCGCGCACCGGCAGCCTTCAGCTGGTCGCGCGCGGCGAGGATGTCCTCGACCTCGTAGCAGATATGGTGGATCCCGCCGGCGGGATTGCGGGTGAGGAAGGCGGCAATGGGGGAATCTGCGCCCAGCGGCTCCAGCAGCTCGATCTTGGTATTCGGCAAGGTGACGAAGACGACCGTGACGCCATGGCCGGGCTCTGGCACCGGCGCGGAAACCTCCGCGCCGAGGGCGCCGGCATAGAGCTTCGAGGCCGCCGCCAGATCCGGCACCGCGATGGCC
>DATBBO010000192.1:0-3381 GCA_036270995.1 Dongiaceae bacterium
GCCGCCGGCAGCGACTATCGCATCACGGCAGCACCTGGAGAGGTGTCCCTCAGGCGCGGCGATCGTCCTACCAAGGTGTGGGCCTATGACGACCAGGTGCCGGGGCCGGCGCTGCGGATCTGGCAAGGCGAGCCCGTGCGCATCCTGGTCGAGAACCGGCTCGAGGAAGAGACAACCGTTCACTGGCATGGAATCCGGCTACCCATCGGCATGGATGGCGTGCCCGGCATCAGCCAGCCGCCGATCAAGCCCGGCGAGCTCTTCACCTATGAATTCACGCCGCCGGACGCCGGCACCTTCTGGTACCACCCGCATATGGACAGCCTGCAGCAGATCGGCCGCGGCCTGTCCGGTGCCCTCATCGTCGAGGAACGTATGCCGCCCGCGGTCGATCGTGACCTGGTCTGGATGCTGGCCGACTGGCGCTTGAGCGACGACGACCGTATCGCCGGCGGGTTCGGCAACGCCATGGAAGCGATGATGTCCGGGCGGGTCGGCAATGCAGTGACGCTGAACGGCAGGGTCTCCGCCGGGGAGCACGTGCGGGCGGGCGAGCGGATCCGGCTGCGCCTGGTGAACAGCGCGCTCGCCCGGATGATGGCCCTTCGCTTCGAGGGTCATCGCCCGCTGGTGGTCGCCATTGACGGCCAGCCCTGCGATCCCCACGAGCCGGCGGACGGCCGCATCGTTCTTGGGCCGGCCATGCGCACGGATGTCTTCATCGACATGGAGGGCGAGCCCGGCCGGCGCTACCGCGTGATGGATGATTTCTACGACAACCTCGCTTATGCGCTGACCGAGTTTGTCTATGACGCGGCACCGCCTCTAGGGGCCCATCCTCTCGGTGCGCCGCCCATCCTGCCGCCCAATCCCGTTCCGCAGCCTGATCTCGCCGCGGCCGAGCGCCATGAGCTTGTCCTTCAAGGCGGCATGATGGGGGGCGGGATGATGGCGGGCCTCGGAGGAATGGGCGGCGGCCAAGGCGGCATGATGAACGGCGGCATGATGGGCGGCGGCATGATGGGCGGCGGCATGATGGGCAATGGCGGCATGAGCATGGGGGGCATGGGCAGCCCGGCTTGGGCCATCAACGGCAGTTCCATGACCGGCGACGGCCAGGCCGGGATGACGCCCCTGCTAACGCTGACGCTAGGGCGGAGCTATATCCTCACGCTCCGCAACCAGACCGCCTGGTGGCACCCGATGCATCTCCACGGCCACAGCTTCCGGGTGCTGAGCCGCAACGGTGCCGCCGTGCCCTATCGCCAATGGGGCGACACGGTCCTGATCGCGCCCCGGGAGGCCGTCGAGATCGCCCTCGTCGCCGACAATCCCGGCGACTGGATGCTGCATTGCCATGTCATGGACCATCAGGTTTCCGGCCTGATGGGACTCCTTCGTATCGCGTGAACCACAACCCAACAGGAGAAATCGTCATGAAGAAAACTTTCCTTCGCGTCGGCACCGCTCTCGCGATCCTCGCAGCACCGCTGCCGGCCCTGGCGGAGCCGATCCATGCGCTGCTGTACAAGAACCCGCAATGCAGCTGCTGCGAAGGCTACGCCGCCTATCTCCGGCAGAACGGCTTCGATGTCCAGGTCAAGCCGAGCAACGACCTGGCGGAGATCAGCAGCAAGGCCGGCGTCCCAACGAATCTCGAGGGCTGCCATACCACCTTCATCGAGGGCTATGTGATCGACGGACATGTGCCCGTCGATGTGATCCAAAAGCTCCTCAAGGAGAAGCCGGCGATCGCCGGGATAACGCTGCCGGGCATGCCTATGGGCGCGCCTGGCATGGGCGGTCCCAAGACAGAGCCCTTCACGATCTACGCCGTAAGCAAGGACGGCTCCGCGCCGACGGTCTACGCCGTCGAATGACGATGCGGCGCCTTGCCCTGGTGCTCTGCGCGCTTGCGCTCGCGCCGGCGATGCCGGTCCGGGCGCAGGACGCACCGCAGGGTCTCGTCCTCCACGAGGCACCGAAGCCCGTCATAGACCTCTCGTTCCAGGACGAGGCAGGCAAGCCGCGCTACTTGGCGGACTTCCACGGCAAACTGGTCGTGCTCAACTTGTGGGCGACCTGGTGCATCCCTTGCCGGGCGGAGATGCCGACCCTCGACCGCCTTCAAGGGCGGCTCGGCGGGCCGAAATTCGAGGTCGTGGCGCTGTCGATCGACCGCGCCGGTATGAAGGCGGTCGATCCCTTCTTTCGCCAGGCCGGGATCACGCATATCGCCAGATATCTCGATACCGGCGGCGAGGCTGCCGGCCATCTGGGCGTACTCGGCCTGCCCAGCACGCTGCTGATCGATCCCAAGGGGCAGGAGCTCGGGCGGCTCGTCGGCCCCGCTGAATGGGACAGCGCCGAGATGGTCGCCTTCCTGCGAAAGCTCGTCGCCGGCCAATCGGCGCCCTAACGAAAAGGAATCATGCTCATGACGATTTCCAGCTCGGTCCACTTCCTCGACCTCGATGGCGGCAATGGGGTGATGGTAGAGCACTGCATCACAGCGCTGGGTTTGTCCTCGGTCAGTCCGGGCAACCTCGACATCTTGCTGCAGGCGCGCAGCGGGGCGCGGCAGGTCGGTGGCGCCACGTCGAGAGTTGCGTGGGAATGAGCGGAGCATCAAGCATCGGTCTCGTGACTGCCTTTGCAGCTGGCGCAGTCTCCTTCCTGTCGCCTTGCGTGCTGCCTCTCGTGCCAGGCTACATCTCCTATCTGGCGGGTCATTCCGCCAGGAACCCGGCCACGAGCTTGCCACCCCGGCTCGCTGCTTTCGGGCTGGGCCTTTGCTTCGTCCTGGGTTTTTCCATCATTTTCGTCCTGTTCGGGGCGGGTGCCAGCGCGCTGGGCCAGTAGCTGCTCTCCTATCGCTATGAGCTGAACATCATCGGTGGCGCTCTCGTGATCGCCTTCGGGCTGCTGACCGTGGGGTTGCTGCGCCCGGGCTGGCTGTTGCGCGATATGCGCCTTCACCTCGACATTCCGGGGGGCCGGCCGCTCGGCGCGGGACTGCTGGGTATCGCCTTTGCCTTCGGCTGGACGCCCTGCATCGGCCCCATACTCGGGGCCATTCTGACGCTGAGCGCCGGCGCCGCCAGCCTGTCGAAGGGCGTGATGCTCCTCGCCGTCTACGCGGCGGGTCTCGGCCTGCCATTCCTCCTCTCGGCCTTGTTCACCGAGGCTCTGGTTCGCCGCATCCGCGCCATAGGACGTCTCGGCCGTTCCCTGCAGATGCTCGCCGGCGGCGTCATGGTCGCCATGGGGGCTGCCATGATCACCGGCGAGCTCACGAGCTTTTCCTACTGGCTTCTCGAGACTTTCCCCGTCCTCGCCCGGATCGGCTGAGGGGTCCGCTTGAGGTTCCAGCAAGAGGAT
>DATBBO010000193.1:0-2289 GCA_036270995.1 Dongiaceae bacterium
CGAAGATCAGCACCGGGATATAGAGCGGCAGGACGAGGAGGGGCAGCAGCACCGCCCCGCGCCGGGCGCCGAGGGTCAGCGCCGCCCCGACCGCCCCGACCAGGGTCAGCGCAGGACCGCCCAAGGCCAAGGCCGCGACTAGCACCGGGATCGCTGCCGGCTCCAGCTGGAGAACTAGCGCCAGCACCGGGGCCGCCAGCAGCAGGGGCAGACCTGTCGCCAACCAATGGGCCAGCGCCTTCGCGAGGAAGCTCCAGGCGAGAGGCAGGGGGCTGAGGGCGAGCTGCTCCAGCCCGCCATCCTCGAGCTCCTGCTGGAAGAGCCGGTCGAAGGAGAGCAGAGCGGCGAAGAGCGCCATGGTCCAGAGCAGGCCGCCGGCGATCCGCGCCAGCAGCTGGGGCTCCGGACCGACGCCAAAGGGGAAGATCGCCACCGCCAGGAGATAGAAGGCCAAGGTGAGAAGGGCATCGCCCCCCTGGCGCAGCACCAGCAGCAGGTCGCGGCGCAGGAGCCGCCCGAACCCGACCCCGGTCATGCCTCGACAAGCCCTTCCTCGTCGAAGCTGTCGGCCGTCGCGAGCTGGAATGCGAGGAGCTCGGCCTGCGGCGGCGCTTCACCGCCATGGAGCGCAATCGCTGCCATGCCTCCCCGGGCACGATGGGCAGCCAGGGCCGAGGTGAACATGGCCGTGGCTTCATCGTCGAGGGCATTGGTCGGCTCATCCAGCAGCCAGAGCGGGGCCCCACTCGCGACGATCCGCGCCAGCGCCAGGCGGCGGCGCTGGCCGGCGGAGAGAAATCTGGCGGGAAGGGGTGCGAGAGAAGCGATGCCGAGGGCGGCCAGCGCCGGCTCGACTGACCCGTCCCCGCACCAGAAGCCGAGATTCTCGGCCACGCTCAGGGCCGGCTTGATCGCGTCGAGATGGCCGAGGAAAGCGAGGCGCCGGCGATGGCCTTCGGGTTCTGCCTCGATGCGCTGGCCGTCCCAGCGCAGCTCGCCGGCGGCGGGCCGAAGCAGTCCCGCCATCAGGCGAAGCAGGCTCGATTTTCCGCTGCCATTGGGGCCGCGCAGGAGAAGCGCGCCGCCCGGGCGCAGTGCAAAGTCCAGATGGCGGAAGACCACACGCTCGCCACGTCGGCAGAGAAGGTCGTGGCCTGTGAACGGCGCGGCGTCCGGCGGGCTCATCACGACCGCTACTACTAGCGGGTCGCGATGATTCTGGCGAGAGAGGGCGGGCCGGAAAATTATTGCGCCGCGCCCCGCTGGGATGAAAGCGGTGGCGCGGCGCTCGAGGTTGATAAAGGCAGCCGCTGGGGGTCGCGGTAGCTGCCTTTACAATCCCCAGCCTTTCGGTTTTGCAGAGGCCGGCCGGGGAGCCTCGTCGGGGTCTCGGTCGTCGGTTCGACGAGGCAGATGCTCGTCGCGCGCTGTGGCGGCAATACGCCGGGAAAAAGGCGAAATTGTGAATTTTTCCCGAGGCAAAAGCCGCAGGCCTGGTGATATCATCCGCCGCTTCGAAATACCCCTCAAGGAGATCTCCCCGTGACCGCCGTGGACAGCTTCAAGGCGCGCCGCACGCTCAAGGTCGGCACGCGCCGCTTCGACTATTTCAGCCTCAAGGCCGCGGAGAAGAACGGCCTCGGCGATGTCTCCGGCCTGCCGTTCTCCCTCAAGGTGCTGCTCGAGAATCTGCTCCGCAACGAGGACGGCGGCTCGGTCCGGCCCGAGGATATCAAGGCGGTGGCGCGCTGGCTGAAGACCCGGCGCTCGGATCGGGAGATCGCCTTTCGGCCGGCGCGGGTGCTGATGCAGGATTTCACCGGCGTGCCGGCGGTGGTGGATCTCGCCGCCATGCGCGACGCGATGAAGGTCATGGGCGACGATCCGCGCAAGATCAACCCGCTCTCCGCCGTCGATCTCGTCATCGATCATTCGGTCATGGTGGATGCCTTCGGCAATCGCGCCGCCTTCGCCGAGAATGTGACCCGAGAGTATGAGCGCAACGGGGAGCGCTATGCCTTCCTGCGCTGGGGCAAGGAAGCGTTCGAGAATTTCCGTGTCGTGCCCCCCGGCACCGGCATCTGCCACCAGGTGAACCTGGAATACCTCGCCCAGGCCGTGTGGACCGCCAAGGTTGATGGCACCACCTACGCCTATCCCGACACGCTCTACGGCACGGACAGCCACACCACCATGGTGAACGGAATGGGCGTGCTGGGCTAGGGCGTCGGCGGCATCGAGGCCGAGGCGGCGATGCTCGGCCAACCGCTGCCGATGGTGATCCCCGAC
>DATBBO010000194.1:0-5741 GCA_036270995.1 Dongiaceae bacterium
GCAAGCCATAGGCGCCGCGCGCACCGCCCAGGATGTCGAGCGGTCCGATCGCCGGCGGCGCCCCCAGCAGGACCTCCTCCGTCACGGCCTAGAGCCGTCCCTTCAGGAAATCGAGCTGCGGGGTGAGTGCGCTGGTGCTGCCGAAGGTCGGGGCGCCCCGCGCCACCATGGCGCTCCACAGGCTCTTGCCGTTGTCGACCTCGATCGGCAGCGCAAGATTGAGGGCCTGGCCGATGCCATCGGCCTTCCAGTCCACCACCGAGACGACGCCGATGCACAGCAGCTTGTCGGCCGCGGCCAGGCTGATGGCGGTCTTATCCGTGATGGTCGAGCCACCGCTGGGCTGGTCATAGAACAGGAACACGTCGATCGGCAGGTTCTGGGCCGAGGCGTCGGCGATGATCAGGGATTGCGCAATCAGGTGCAGCGGGCCCACCTGGGCATGGGCGAGCTCCCTGAGGCCGCCGATGGACTGTCCCGAGGCATAGGCCGAGCCCGAGGTGATGATCGGGGTATCGGCCAGGCGCGCTGGCCGGTTGGTGATGAAGGCGGCCATGGCGGTCAGGCCGGGCAGTATTCGACGTAGAGCTTCGCCACCAAGCCCGCGGAGGCGCCCGAGGCCGTCGAGGCGGTGATGAACTGGCCCGCCGGCACTTTCTGCGCCACCGGCGTCGCCTTGGCGAACTGGCCCGTTGCCGCCACCGACTGGCCGGAGATCATGCCGGCATTGAGGGTTGTGCCGTTGGCCGCGGCGCCGACGCTGACCGTGCAGGCGCCGCTCGACTGCGTCGTCACGTCCAGGGTCGCGCCATAGACGACGATGTCGTAGCCGAGATTGTTCTGCCAGGCCAGCAGGGCCCCCGCCGTATCCGTGGGGCCGGCGATCGGCAGCTTCAGGGTCGAGCCCGGCAGGAAGGCCGGCGCGGTTGCGCCCACCGCGAGCGGGCCGCCGGCGCGGAAGAGCTCCTGGCCGTCGGTCTCGCGCATGATCGAGACCGAGCCGTCCGTGTTCTGCTTGAGAGCAGCCATGTCTTGTCTCCTGAAATGGAAAGGGCGGCCCGAGGACCGCCCCTTCACAGGTCGATGAATGCCGCTGCTTACGACAGGTCGGCGATGACGCCGCTGGCCGCCTCGTTGCGGCTGAGCAGGCCGTATTCGCCCACCAGCAGCTTCTTCATGCTGTCGCCGGTCTTGGCGATGTCCTCGATGCGGATCGGATCGAGCCAGGCGATCTGCCACATGTCGGACTGCAGGACGAAGGCGGTGCGGTTGCGCTGGAAGCGGTTGGTGACGATCTTGAGATCGCCGAAGTCGCTCTCATAGACCTTGATCGCCGTGGCCAGCGTGCCCTTGCTGGTATCCTGCATGCGCGTGTTGTTGCCGGTGAAGGTCGAGACGACCTGTTTCTGCGCCGCCCCCACCATTAGCGTGTCGGCGTCGCCGCCGGCGCTGTAGACCTGCTGGGCCACGTCCTTCAGCAGAGCCTCGGTGAAGCTGCGCTGGGTCCCGTCGGTCGCCGCCGTGACGTTGCCGCCGGAGAAGCCGCCGCCCGAACCGCCGGAGCCGCGGTTCTTGTTCGTCGCGATCCAGGCCTCGAGCGACCCGGTCTTGCGGGCGGTCGTGGTGTTGCCCGCCAGGGAGGCCTGATTCTGGGTCAGGATCGCCTCCATGTCGCGCTTCAGCTCCTTGGTCTTCTTGGTGATCTGATAGGCGAGCTCGGAAGCGCGGCCGGCCTTCTTGACCGTCTCCTCCGTGCGGCTGATGACGACGGTGGCGTTGCTGATCTGGGTGCGGTTGCCTACCCGGGCCGTCGGGGTGACGGCGGCGAAGCTGGTGTCGTCGCCTTCGATCTGGGCGTTGGAGGTGTTCGGGGCAGCCAGCGCGTCGGTCTGCCACTCGAAATAGGTGTTCTCGGCCTTGGCCTTGCCCATCATGTTGGTGAAGGGGCAGTCGGTAGGCGAGATATTGGCGATGAAATCCTTCAGATCCTCGCGGATGCCGATCGCCGAATAGGTGGTGAAGGTATTGGTCGGAATGGCCATCTCAGCTCTCCTGTTCGAGAAGGCGCGTCAGGGCCGCGGCCTGTTCGTCCGTGGTCCCGTGCAGCGCGATGCGGGTCATGGCGGCCTTGTCCCGCTCTGACCTCTCGGCCTTCCGATCAGAGCCTGCTCCCGGTTTCTGCACCTTGGGCACGCCCACCACCTTCTTTTCGGCTGCTGTCCTGGCGGCCATTCGGCCCCGGCGATAGGCGAGAGCATCTCGGATCACGAGCGTCATCCGGTGATCGACGACATTCACGATCTCCTGATCGGTGAAGCCGATCTCCTTCAGATACGCCGTGCCCTCGGTCATGATCGCCTTGACCTTCTCGGGGTCGCGGAGCTCGGGCATCTTGTCGAGCAGCAGGCGTCGCTGCTCATCGAGATAACCCTTGAAGTGCTGCTCCTGCTCTCGCCGCTCACGCGCGGCGAGCGCATCCGCTTCGGCTTGCGCGGCGAGGATGGCATCGCGACGCGCCTGCCAGCGCAGATAGCGCGCCGGGTCCTCGCTTGCCAGCTTCTCCAGATCGGCGGTGGTTCTGATCTCGGCGAATTCGCTGGCTGTCTGATTGGCCAGCTCGCCGATCACGGCCGAGAGGCCGGCGAGATATTGCCGCCGCTCGGTCGAGGCCGCCTGCAGCTCGGCTTCCGCCGCCCTGCGCTTCTCGGCCGCCTCGTTCACTTGCCGATTGAACGCCGCATCCCGCTCCGTCTCCCGATCCGCGATGACTCGCTGGAGGTCGGGTGGGAGCTGAGCGAACTGCTCGCGCATCTCGGCTGGCCACGACTTGGGCGCGGCGATGACCGATTCCGGGTCGCCCTCGCCTTCGTCCTCCTGCTCGGTGACCTGGTCCTCGCCGGGGCCGTCGCCCTCATCCTCATCGGACTCGGTGCCTTGATCGGGCGGCTCCTTGGCCTTGACGCCACCCTTGTCCTCTGTCCTGTTGCCGGTATCGGGCCCCTGCCCCACAGGCCTGCCCGCAGCAACCTCGGTGAGTGCAGGCTGCGTCAAAAGGGCTTCCAGGGCCGCGACCGTACCTTCGCCGCCATCTTGCGTGCCGGCAGTTTCCTCAATCATGTTCCGTCTCCCGTGCCCGGCGCTGCTGCGCCTCATTGCTGTCGAGTACGGCGCGCGCCACCGCGCCGTCATCGATCACCTTCTGAAATCTTTGTCGAAACGCTTTTGCGGCCCGCAACATGCGATAGGCATTCTCACGGCTCGCAGAATCGTCGGGCTGGCTCGACTCCCACTCTGCCCGTAGCTCGGCTTCGATGGCATCGAGAGCACCAGCAACGAGCTCATCCTCGAGGATCGCCTTGACGCGGCTCGCCGTATTCATCGCGCGACGGAGCGCGAACTCCTCGCTCATCTCGGGCTCGCCCCTGGCTGCGGCATCGGCTCTGAGGCCACGGGCCTATCTGTCGGCTGGGCCACCATGAAGATTTCCCGCAGGCTGTCCGTAAGGGGCCCGGCGAGATCGGCGCCGGCCCTGATCCGGGCGCTTTCGACATCGGCGCCGGCCTGTATCTTGGCTGCCAGAAGCTTTCCCATCATCTCCAGCAGCGCCTGCTGCTGGGCGATGGCCGGCTCGTTCCGGGCCCGGACCAGATCCGCCTGGGCCTTGCCCTGGGCTGCGAGGGCGCGGGGATCCGGCGGCGGCGCCGAGGCGGGCCCGCCCGCCGTAGCCTCGGCGAAGGCGGGAGCATGGGCGGAGCCGGGATCCCGGAAGTAGGGGTTGGCCGTCTTCAGCCCAGCGTTCTCGCAGATCTTCTCCAGCGTGTGATAGATGTTCTCCAGCCCCACCAACGGATTGCCGGGCCCGAGCTGGGCCATCGCCTCGCGCTGGACCTGCAGGATCATCATCAGGTGGCCCAGCTGCTGGTCCTTGTTGCCGGTGCCGAGGCCCACAGTCACCGTCACATCCATCTGGTCCTGCCACTCCCGCGGGTCCATCGGAACCCACTGGTTACGCAGTCGGATGATGCGCGGCTCCTGCTGATGCTTGCAGACCAGCTCCAGGATCGATTTGAAGATCCCCGCCACCAGCATCTCCGCGGCGTTGCGGGCGATCAGCTCCTGGCGCTGCTGGGCATAGCCGGTGATGGTGTTGATGCCCGTCGCCGTCTTGTTCAACGTGTTGGCGTCCAGGCCCTGGTTGTAGCGCGTGATGCCGGTGCGGCTCTCCTGCTTGCCGTCCAGGAACTCCAGCAACGGATAGGCCATGTTGCCCAGGGGCGGCGTCACCAGGGGCATGATGTGGCCCTCCGGCAGCGCGTTCGGATCGGTCATCCGCACCAGCCCGCCGGGGCGCACGGTCAGCATGTCCTCGATATTGACCTTGCCCGAGATGGCGCTTCTGCCGTTGTTGACCCGGTACATGTTGTCCAGGAGCTGGCGCACCACCGTCGATTGGGCGAGCTGCAGGTCCATGGTCAGGTCGGCCAGCGACAGGCCGAAGAACTTGTGAGGCTGGGGGATCGGCGTCCAGGCCCGGAAAGGCAGGCTGTCGATCTCCTCATTGTCCAGCAGCTTCACCGCCGGATCACCGGCGACCGTGACCTTTCGCAGCTCGGCGATGCCATCGCGCAGGTAGCACTCGGTGATTCAGATCTCCTTCATCGACGGGTCGAGAGCCGGCTTGTTGGTGTAGGGCGCCTCGTCCTCGGCGCGGAAGCGCTCGATCCGCTCCTGGTTGAAATCCTGGGCGTCATAGCCCGGCAGATCGTCCACCAGCTTGCGGGCATAGCCCTGCTCGATGAGCTGCGAGGCGGTCTTCCTGACCCGATGGGCGACGAAGGTCGCATCCGCCAGGCTGGTCGCCCGCCGGCTGATCAGGAACTCCTCCGGCGGCAGGTTGACGATGCGTACCCGGCCAGTCTTCTTGGTTCGGCGGATCACCAGATCGTGCAGCGTCGCCGGCACCGGGACATCCTCGCCGGTTGCCGGATCGAACTGCGCGAGCGTGCCTTCATAGTCCGAGTGCTCGACCGCATCGACTTCATCGGGCCCGAGGATCTGCTCGAATTCCGCGTCCGTCAGGCCCTCATAGCGCTCCCGCCGATAGTCGGTCGTCTCTTCCCAGAAGACCTTCACCACGCCTTGCTTCTGGATAAGCCCATCGCGGAAGGCCGTCTGCAGGACGCCGAAGCCGTCATTGTCCTTGATGAAGATGTAATTGGCGTAGTCGGTCGCCTGCTCGGCGACCGCCTCATCCTCGGGGCCCGTGGGATCGAACTGGGCCACCCTGTCGCCGCTCATGAAGATCTTCATCAGCGACGGCATGGCGGATTCCACGGTGTCGCGGACCTCGGTCGTGACGATCTGAGAGGAGCCCTCGACCTCATTGCCGTAGGGCTCGGCATTGTAGAACTGAAGCGCCTTCAGCCGCGATTGGGCGAGCTTGCCGTTGAGGAATCCGAGCGCGCTTTGCATCTGCGCCTGGCAGAGCGCCAGCACCTCTTCCTCGCGCATTCTGGGCATGGCTCAGACGGCATCCTTCCGGCCGGCCCGCATCCGCAAGCCGGCGAAATCTCGGGCCAGCTTGTCGAGCCTGACGAGGACATCGGCCTTCTCCCCCTCCAGAGCGCTCATCCGTCGTTCCAGCTCCTCGACCTTGCCGACGAGCTGCATGGACCCGGTGATGTTCATTCACGGCATCCGATTTTTAAAAGTTGTTGGATTCGATGCGATTCTACCTCGTG
>DATBBO010000195.1:0-5432 GCA_036270995.1 Dongiaceae bacterium
CTTCTAGCCCGCCCGGTCTCCGTCAATGTCCTCTCTTTCCCCTGCCGAGGTCCGCGTCATCGTCATCGGCGCCCTGCTGGCGCTGTTCCTCTCGGCGCTGGACCAGACCATCGTCGCCACGGCTTTGCCGCCCATCGCCGCCGATCTCGGCGGCTTCACCCTGATCTCCTGGGTGGTGACCGCCTATCTGCTGACCTCGACCTGCATCACGCCCATCGTCGGCAAGCTGAGCGACCTCTACGGCCGGCGGCAGATCCTCAATTTCAGCCTGATCCTGTTCATGCTCGGCTCGGCGCTCTCGGCCCTGGCGCCCAGCATGCCGCTCCTCATCCTCTTCCGCGCGATCCAGGGGCTTGGCGGCGGCGGGCTGCTGACCATCGGCCAGACGGTCATCGCCGATGTGGTCTCTCCCAGGGAGCGCGGCCGCTATGCCGGGTATTTCTCGGTGGTCTGGGGCAGCGCCTCGATCCTGGGCCCCACGGTCGGCGGCCTCCTGACCCAGTATTACGGCTGGCCCTGGATCTTCTGGATCAACATTCCCTTCGGGCTCGCAGCGCTCCTCATCGCCGACCGGGCGCTTCGCAAGCTCCCCATCGAGCCGCATCGCTCCCGCATCGACCTCTGGGGCGTGCTGTTCCTCTCGGTGGGCACCGTCTGCTTCCTGGTCCTTCTGTCCGTCGGCGGCAAGACGATTCCCTGGACAGCGCCGCCCGCTTTGCTGCTGGCGGCGGTCGCCGCGGCGGGGGGCGTGCTCTTCGCCCGCGCGCAGACGCGTGCGGCCGAGCCGATTCTGCCGCCGCGCTTCCTGAAGGATGGGGTGATCCGCCCGGTCCTGGTCGTCTCCGTCATCATCTATGCCGTCTGGCTCGCGGTCAGCGTGCTGGCGCCGGTCTATTTCCAGGTGGCGCGGGGCGCCTCGGTCAGCGAGGCCGGGCTGCTGATGATCCCGATCATGCTGTCGAGCACGATCACCGCCAATGTCGCCGGCCGCTACACCCGCCGGCACGGGCGCTACAAGCGCCCGCCCATCGTCTCCTTGCCGCTGACGATCCTCTGCCTCTTCCTGCTCGCCGCCTTCGCCGGGGATCTCTCCCCCTATGCCGCCGCGGCCATCCTGATGGTCGCCGGCTTCGGCTTCGGCCCCATCTTCCCCTGCTGCAATGTCGCCGCCCAGAACGCGGTCCAGCGCCGGGATCTGGGGGCGGTCAGCGGCGCGGTCGCCTTCGCCCGCACCCTCGGCGGCGCGCTGGGCGTGGCTGCCGCCTCGGCTCTCGTGCTGGGGCTCCTCGCCGGCGCGCTCGGCCAAGGCGGCGTGGCGGGCGATATCGAGGATCTGGCTCGCCAGTCGCTATCGCCGGAGGCGAGGGCCACCGTGGCCGGCGCCTTCGCCGTGATGTTCGGCGCCTGCGGTCTGGTGCTGGCGCTGGGACTCGGCGTTTATGCCCTGGTCGAGGACCGCGAGCTGGGCGAGCACCCGCCCGCCGCCACGATCCCCGCCGGCGAGTGAGCGGACCCGCCGCCACAGCGAGCCTGCCGCGCTACGGCGGCAATTCGGTGCTGCGCGCCGTCGGCTATATGTGCCTGGCCTCCCTCTTCTTCCCGATCCTCAACGCCTCGGTCAAATATCTGGGCCAGCGCTATCCCATCACCGAGGTCTTCTTCGCCCGCTATCTCGGCCATTGCGTGATCTGCCTGGCGCTCTTCATGCCGCGCCACGGCCGCCAGCTCTTCGTCACCAGCCGGCCCGGCGTGCATGCCCTGCGCGCCGGCCTCCTCTTCTGTGCCTCGGCCTTCTATTTTCTCGGCATCCAGACCATCGACCTCTCCACCGCCGCGGCCATCTCCTTCGCCGGGCCGATCTTCGTCACCGCCTTCTCGGTGCCGCTGCTGGGGGAGAAGGTCGGTGTCAGGCGCTGGAGCGCCGTGCTGGCGGGCTTCATCGGCGCGCTCGTCATCGTCCGGCCCGGCACGGCGGTGATGCAGTGGGGCGCGGTGCTGGTGCTGATCGACGCGCTGGCTTATGGCCTCTATCAGATCCTGTCGCGCAAGGTCGGCAGCCTCGATCCGGCCTATACCTCCATCACGCTGGCCGGGCTCGGCGGCTTCCTCCTCTCCTGCCTGCTCCTGCCCTTCTTCGCCATCCGTCTCCCGGACAACGCCGCCGATCTCGCGGTCTTCGCCGCCATCGGCCTTTGGGGCCTGCTCGGCCACTACTTCGTCATCAAGGCCGTCCAATGGGGGCGCGCTGCGGTCGTGGCGCCCGTCGCCTATGTCGAGCTCGTCGGCGCCACCATGATCGGCTGGCTGCTCTTCGCCGAGTTTCCCGATGGCTGGACCTGGCTGGGGGCCGCAATCATCGTCGGCAGCGGGCTCTACATCACGCTGCGCGAGCGCCGGCTGCAACGATTGCGTGAAGGCGAGGCGTGATCTTCGCGGATCCGCGAAAAATTTTCGCGCGCCGAAGAGAAATCGCGAAATACGTCTTGTGAAGTGGGGATTCCATCCCTACATTCCGCGCTCACGACGCACACGCACGTGCCGCTGGCCCGCAAGTGGTTTATGCAACGACGGAAGCGTCCTTTTTGGATCTAGCCGGCTAGGTGCCGGGTCTTGAAAGGGTGTTTACGATGTTTGCTCCGCAGCCGGGCCGCCGTGCCCGTTCGCGCATTTCCGAGAAATCCGCCGCCGTCCTGCCCCTCGGGCGCACGGTTCGCCGCGCCAAGAAGGCGCCGCTGGCGCTCGTCCACAGCGCCGAGCTGCCGGCCGAGCGCGGCGGCATGCCGCCGCGCATCGCCCGCTATCTCGAGACGGCCGAGCTGCCCTCGCCCTGCCTCGTGGTCGATGTCGACCTGGTGGCTCACAACTTCATGGCGCTTGCCCAGGCTCTGCCGACCGCCCGCGTCTTCTACGCCGTAAAGGCGAATCCGGCCCGCGAGATCCTGGCGCGGCTGGCGAGCCTCGGTTCCTGCTTCGACACGGCCAGCCTGGGTGAGATCGATCTCTGCCTTTCCCTCGGCGTCGGGCCGGAGCGGATCTCCTACGGCAACACCATCAAGAAGCAGCGCGACATCGCCGCCGCCTATGAGCGCGGGGTACGCCTCTTCGCCTTCGACAGCGCTGCCGAGCTCGACAAGCTGGCCGAGAGCGCGCCTGGCGCCCAGGTCTATTGCCGGGTGCTGACCGACGGCGCCGGCGCCGAATGGCCGCTGTCGCGCAAGTTCGGCTGTGAGCCGGCGATGGCGGAGGAGCTGCTGTTCCAGGCCGCTTCGCGGGGCCTGGAGGCCTATGGCATCTCCTTCCATGTCGGCTCCCAGCAAACCGACCTCGCCCAGTTCGACCGGGCGCTCGCGATGACCGCCGGCATCTTCGAGCGCCTGGCAGCGCGCGGCGTCACCTTGCGTATGGTCGATCTCGGCGGCGGTTTTCCGGCACGCTATCGCAGCGATGTGCCTTCCTTCGCCGCCTATGGCGAGGCGATCCGCAAGTCGCTGCAGCTCCGGTTCGGAGCGGCCCTGCCCGAGCTCATCGTCGAGCCCGGCCGCGGCGTGGTGGGCGATGCCGGCGTGATCCAGGCCGAGGTGGTGCTGGTGTCGGAGAAGGGCGGGGAGGACAGCCGCCGCTGGGTCTATCTCGACATCGGCAAGTTCCACGGCCTTGCCGAGACCATGGACGAAGCGATCAAATACCGCCTTCTCACCGCTCAGGATGGTGGCGAGACGGCGCCGGTCGTGCTTGCTGGTCCGACCTGCGACAGCGCTGACATTCTCTATGAGAAGTCCGACTGCCGCCTGCCCTTGGCCTTGAAGCCGGGCGACAGGGTCTGGATCCTCGCGACCGGCGCCTACACCACCACCTACTCCGCCGTGGCCTTCAACGGCTTCCCGCCGCTCGCCAGCGTCTGCATCTGACGCAAGCTGACCGCGACGGCTCCTGACGGGGTCGCGCCCGCGCTCGTATCGCCGGCGCGGCCCTGGATGGGCCGTGCCCTGCCTGTCGGCACCCCGGGTGGCCGTTCACTAGCGTTTAAAAGACGGCGGTTCTAATCTCGCGGGAAAGGTACCGCCCTCGCGCTGAGGGGTCGGTTCCAGGAATCCGCGGAGCGCCGGCATGGAGGAGATGGTCCGGATCGAAGGCGGTAGCTTCCTCATGGGCTCGGATCGCCATTACCCTGAGGAGGCGCCCCAGCATCGCGTGGAGGTCGGCGCCTTCCTCATCGATCCGGCCCCTGTCACCAACCGCCAGTTCGGTGGCTTCGTCGAGGCGACCGGCTATGTCACGGTGGCGGAGCGGCCACTGAACCCCGCCGACTATCCGGGTGCCGCGCCCGAGATGTTGGTGCCGGGAGCGCTCGTCTTTCATGAGACCGACGGACCGGTCGATCTCCGTGACATCCGCAACTGGTGGCGCTGGGTCCCGGGGGCCTGCTGGCGCCATCCCGAGGGCAAGGGGAGCGGCATTGCCGCTCGTCAGGACCACCCCGCGGTCCAGATCGCCTACGAGGATGCGGCGGCCTATGCAAGCTGGTGCGGGAAGGAGCTGCCGAGTGAGGCGGAATGGGAGTTCGCCGCCCGCGGCGGGCTGGAGGGCGCGGAGTACGCCTGGGGCGATGAGCTCTCGCCGGATGGACGCCTGATGGCGAACTTCTGGCAGGGTGAGTTTCCGTGGCAGAACCTGAAGACCGACGGCTTAGAGGGCACCTCGCCGGTCGGCCGCTTCCCGCCCAACGGCCACGGCCTTTACGACATGATCGGCAATGTCTGGCAGTGGACCAGCGACTGGTTCTCCCAACACCACGAAGCCGACCCGGCGCAGCCCTGCTGCGGACCGGCGCGGCCGGCGGGCGGGCGGATGGAGGCGAGCTACGATCCGCAGCAGCCGGGCGTGCGCATCCCGCGCAAGGTCGTCAAGGGAGGCTCCTTTCTCTGTGCGCCCAGCTACTGCCGAAGATACAGGCCCGCAGCGCGGCATGCGCAGATGATCGATAGCGGCATGAGCCATATCGGCTTCCGCTGCATCCGCCGTGAAGGATGACTGCGCCGCCGGCAGATGCGAAGCCACTCTTGCTTGCAGTCGCGATGCGACAAGGAAAATCGGAAGGCTGGGGCGCGGATGGATTTCGAGCTGAGCTATCAGGATCTCGCCGTTCTCTTCTTCCTTACCCTTGGGCCGCTCAAGGCGATCCTGCCGTTTGCCAGGATAACCCAGGGGACCGAGCCCGCCTTCCGGCGAATCGTGGCGTGGCGGGCTACGGCGATTGCCACGGCCATTGTCCTCGCCGTGGCCTTGCTTGGGCCGATCCTGCTGGCGAACTGGCATGTCTCCTCGCCGGCGGTGACGATTACCGGCAGCGTCATCCTCTTTTACCAAGCACTCCGGATCATCATGCAGACGCCGGCGGCTATGCGGGGACTTCCCGACGGCCAGACCGGCCA
>DATBBO010000196.1:0-13183 GCA_036270995.1 Dongiaceae bacterium
GGGACGCTGACCCAGAGCCAGATGCAGGCCGCGAACATCCAGGCGGCGCCGGGCGCTGCGGCGAACGCCGCGGCCGAGGCGGGGTCGACGCCCCCGGCCGGTCCCATCGTCCCGCTCCCGCGCGATACGGTAGAGGGGCAGTACGAATACGCCTTCAACCTGCTGCGGCAGGCCAAATACGACGATGCCGAGAAGGCGTTCCACTCTTTCCTCGTCCAACATCCCAATGACTATCTCTCGGGCAATGCTCAGTACTGGCTCGGCGAAACCTATTACGTGCGCGGCCGGTATCAGGACGCGGCGGTCACCTTTGCCGAGGGCTACCAGAAATATCCCAACAGCAGCAAAACGCCGGACAATCTCCTGAAGCTCGGCATGGCCCTCGGCCAGCTCGGCAAGAAGGCGGATGCCTGCGTGGCCTTTGCCGAGCTCACCAAGAAGTTCCCGAGCGCGCCGGACAGTGTCGCCACGCGCCTCAGGGAAGAGAAGCGTCGCTACGCCTGCCGCTGATCCCGCGGGCGTGATCGCACCGATCCGGGCAGGCGAATTTGCCCGGTTGATGGCGGCGCACGGCCCCTTCGAAGACCGGCCGTCGATTGCCGCCGCCGTTTCGGGCGGGGCGGACAGTATGGCCCTCGTGCTGCTCCTCGATCGCTGGGCCCGCGCCCGGGGTGGAGAGGTCCTCGCACTGACCGTCGACCATCGCTTGCGGCCGGAATCCGCCAGCGAGGCTCGGCGCGTCGCGGCCTGGCTCGCGGCCCGCGGCATCGCCCATAGCACCTTTGTCTGGAAGCAACCCGCCGGCGTACCTGGCTCGGCGCTGCAGGCCCGGGCCCGCGAGGAGCGCTACCGGCTGCTCGCCGGCTGGTGCCGCCGGCGCGGTGTTCTCCATCTGGCGCTCGCCCATCACGCCGGCGATCAGGCCGAAACCGTCCTGATGCGCCTGGCGCGGGGTGCTGGCCTCGACGGCCTGGCAGGCATGGCCACCAGCTTGGCCCGGGATGGCGTGCGCCTCATCCGGCCGCTGCTGCTGATCGATCCCAGGCGTCTCAGGGCAAGCCTCGCGGAGGCTGGCCAGGAGTGGATCGAAGACCCCTCCAACCGCAACGAGCGTTTCGAGCGGATCCGCTGGCGCCGGATCATTCCGCCCGGGGAGCGGGTTAGTATCGCGCGGGCGGCGGCCGAGATCGGCGCCGAGCGCCACGAGAGGGAGCGTCGCCTGGCCGATCTGCTGGCAGAGGTTCATCCATCTCCGGATGGCGCGCTGGAGCTCTGCGTGGAGCCCCTTGTGGCCGTTCAACCGGAGCTCGCTCTTGCGGCACTCGGCCGCATCCTGATGGCCGTTGGCGGCGAACCATATGCGCCGCGGCGTGAGAGCCTGGAGCGGCTGCTTGCCAACCTCCGCGCTGACGGGCCGGCGCGCACGCTGGGCGGCTGCCGGGTGGCGGTTCGGCGAGGCTGGGTGACGATCCTGGCCGAAGCCGGCAGGCATCCGGGGGGCGCAGCCAAGGGCGAAAATCGCGCCCCTGACCGTCGCCGGACGCGCCCGCCGCTGATGCCGGGCAGCTTTACAGTTGCTAAATTGGATGTGAACATTATGTAGACAGCTGAGGCGACCCCCAGGGCGCCGCGTCGGCCGCGAGGGTCGGACGAAAGCGAGGATTACTTGAACTTTACCAAGAACTTGGCCCTGTGGGTCACCATCGCCGTCATCCTGGTGGTGCTATTCAACCTGTTCCAGGGGTCCCAGCCCCGCGGGCCGGAGACCTCGATCGCCTATTCCGACTTCCTGCAGCAGGTCGACCAGAAGAACATCGACAGCGTCACCATCCAGGGCCCGAACATCAGCGGACGCAAGAAGGACGGCTCCGCCTTCAGCACCTATGCGCCGAGCGATCCCAATCTCGTGAGCAAGCTGATGGCCAATGGCGTACGGGTGAACGCCGCCCCGGTCGACGATAATATGCACCCGCTGCTGAACATCCTGATCTCCTGGTTCCCGATGCTGCTGCTGATCGGTGTCTGGATCTTCTTCATGCGCCAGATGCAGTCGGGCGGCGGCAAGGCCATGGGCTTCGGCAAGAGCCGGGCGCGGCTTTTGACCGAGAAGGTCGGCCGCGTCACCTTCGACGACGTCGCCGGCATCGAGGAGGCGAAGCAGGAGCTGCAGGAGATCGTCGAGTTCCTGAAGGATCCGCAGAAATTTCAGCGTCTGGGCGGCAAGATCCCCAAGGGCGTGCTGCTGGTCGGCCCTCCCGGTACCGGCAAGACGCTGCTGGCCCGCGCCATCGCCGGCGAGGCGAATGTGCCCTTCTTCACCATCTCGGGCTCTGACTTCGTCGAGATGTTCGTGGGCGTCGGCGCTTCGCGCGTGCGCGACATGTTCGAGCAGGGCAAGAAGAACGCGCCCTGCATCATCTTCATCGACGAGATCGACGCTGTCGGCCGGCACCGCGGTGCCGGGCTTGGCGGCGGCAATGACGAACGCGAGCAGACCTTGAACCAGCTGCTGGTCGAGATGGATGGCTTCGAGGCCAATGAGGGCGTGATCCTGGTCGCCGCCACCAACCGTCCCGATGTGCTCGATCCCGCACTGCTCCGTCCCGGCCGCTTCGACCGCCAGGTGGTCGTGCCGAACCCCGATATCCTGGGGCGCGAGCAGATCCTGAAGGTCCATATGCGCAAGGTGCCGCTGGCGCCGGATGTGGATGCCAAGATCATCGCCCGTGGCACGCCCGGCTTCTCCGGCGCCGACCTCGCCAATCTCGTGAACGAGGCGGCGCTGATGGCGGCGCGCGTCGGGCGGCGCGTGGTGACCATGGCTGAGTTTGAGGCCGCCAAGGACAAGGTCATGATGGGTGCGGAGCGCCGCTCCATGGTCATGACCGACGAGGACAAAAAGCTGACCGCCTATCACGAGGCGGGCCACGCGCTGGTGATGCTCCATGCCAAGGGGCATGAGCCGCTGCACAAGGTGACCATCATTCCGCGCGGCCGTGCGCTGGGCGTCACCATGTGGCTGCCGGAGCGCGACAAGTACAGCGTTTCCAAGGTCGAGCTCGAAGCCAAGCTCGCCTCCATGTTCGGCGGGCGCGTCGCGGAGGAATTGATCTTCGGCGTAGAGAGCATCACCACCGGCGCCTCGGACGATATTCGCCAGGCGACCAATCTCGCGCGCCGGATGGTCACGGAGTTCGGCTTCAGCGACAAGCTCGGGCCGCTGCGCTACAGCGAGAACGAGGAGGAGGTCT
The DNA here is from genome assembly GCA_036270995.1 of Dongiaceae bacterium. Lineage (GTDB taxonomy): Bacteria > Pseudomonadota > Alphaproteobacteria > Dongiales > Dongiaceae > DASXQK01. The sequence goes on from DATBBO010000196.1 coordinate 3,252, forward strand.
TCCTCGGTCACTCCGTTACCCAGCGCAAGAATGTCTCCGATGCCACCGCCAAGGTGATCGACGACGAGATCCGCCGCCTGGTCGAGGAGGGCGAGGCGACCGCCCGGCGCATCCTGACCGAGCATATCGCCGAGCTACATGTGATCGCCAAGGGCCTGCTCGAGTTCGAGACACTCAGCGCCGACGAGATCGCCGCCCTGCTTCGCGGCGAGCAGATCCGCTCGGGCGATGTCGACAACGCGCCGCCCCCGCGTCCGCGCGCCTCCGTGCCGAGCAGCGGCCGGCCAGCGTCTCCAGGCCGGGCCGGCCCCGGTGGGCTGGAGCCCGAGCCGCAGCCCGGCGGCTGATTCCGCAGAAATGAGCCTGAACGGCCGCAGCCCCGCTCCCCGGCGGGGCTTTGCCTTGCGGCCGGAAGGCATCCTGATGGGAGCCTCGGCTCCGGCGGCCATTGGCGCCGGCACCGCGCTGCCACTCGCCGGGGGACCTCTCGCCTTTGCCCTCTGCGAGATCGTGGCGGATGGGGAGCGGATCCTGCTGCCGGTGGATGAAGCACGCCGTCATGCAGCGGCCCGTGGCCAGGGGGAGGCCTTCGATGCAGCTCTCGACCGGCTGACGGCGCCCCGGGCCGCCTTCGCCGGACTCACTCTCGATCGGCCGCGCATCATGGGTGTGGTCAACGTGACGCCGGACAGCTTCTCCGATGGCGGCGATTTCGCCGACGGGGCCGCGGCAATCGAGCAAGGCCTCGCACTGAAGGAAGCCGGCGCGGAAATCCTCGATATCGGCGGTGAATCGACCCGCCCCGGGGCAGCGCCGATCACCCTCGAGGAGGAGCTGCGGCGCACCATCCCCGTCATTCGCGCCCTCGTGGCATCGGGTGCCGTCGTTTCCATCGACACGCGCCACGCCCGCGTCATGGCGGAGGCGCTTGATGCCGGTGCTACCATCGTCAACGACATTACGGCGCTGACCGGCGAGGTGGAGAGCCTGGAGCTCCTCGCCCGGCGCGGCGCGTCGGTGGTGCTGATGCATATGCAGGGGGAGCCCCGCAGCATGCAGGCGAACCCCGTCTATGAGGACGCGCCGCTCGAGATCCGAAACTTCCTCGCCGAGCGGGTCGCCGCCTGCCTGGAGGCCGGCATCCCGTCCGAGCGTATCGCCGTCGATCCGGGCATCGGATTCGGCAAGAACGACCGCCACAACATGTCCGTGCTGCTCGGCCTTGGCCTGCTGCACGAGCTGGGGGTGGCGGTCCTTCTCGGCGTCTCGCGCAAGAGCTTCATCGGGCGTCTCAGCCGCGGTGAGGCGCCAAAGCAACGCCTCGCGGGTTCCCTGGCAGCCGGGCTTGCCGGGCTCGACCGGGGGGTCCAGATTCTCCGCGTCCACGATGCGGTGGAGACCCGTCAGGCAATCGCCATATGGCAGGCGATGGCAAATCCTTCCTTGAACGGAGCAGGCTAACTCCATGACTCGAAAGCTTTTTGGTACCGACGGCCTTCGCGGCACGGCCAATCGCGAGCCGATCACTGCGCGCACCGCTCTCGAGCTGGCACTCGCGGCGGGTGCCCAGTTCCTGCGCGGCGACTACCGCCATCGCGTGGTCATCGGCAAGGATACGCGGCTCTCGGGCTACATGCTGGAGCCGGCACTGACGGCGGGTTTCATCTCCATGGGCATGGATGTGATCCTGCTGGGTCCCCAGCCGACACCGGCCGTCGCCATGTTGACGCGTTCGCTTCGGGCGGATCTGGGCGTCGTCATCTCCGCCTCCCACAACCCCTATCAAGACAACGGCATCAAGCTGTTCGGCCCGGACGGCTACAAGCTCTCCGATGAGGTGGAGAGCGCCATCGAGGCGAAGATGGCGGCGAAGAAGTCATCGCTCGCCAAGCCGGCGGAGCTCGGACGCGCCATGCGGCTCGAGGATGCCGGCGGGCGCTACATCGAATTCGTGAAGAACAGCTTCCCCAAGGGGCTCACCCTCGACGGTGTCAAGCTCGTCATCGATTGCGCCAATGGCGCCGCCTATCGGGTGGCGCCGACGGTGCTCCGCGAGCTCGGCGCCCAGGTGATCACGCTCGGCGTGGAGCCCAACGGCATGAACATCAACAAGGAGTGCGGCGCCACGGCGCCCGCAGCCATGTGCGAGGCGGTTGTCGCCCATGGCGCCCATCTGGGCATCGCCCTCGACGGCGATGCCGATCGGCTGATTCTGGCCGACGAGAAGGGCCAGGTCCTCGACGGCGATCAGCTCATGGCCCTGATCGCCCGCTCCTGGGCCGCGGAAGGCCGGCTTACCGGAAGCGGCGTCGTCGCGACGGTGATGTCCAATCTCGGGCTTGAGCGCTTTCTCGCTGGGCTCGGATTGAAGCTCGATCGCGCGCCGGTGGGCGATCGCTATGTGGTGGAGAATATGCGTGCCGGCGGCTTCAACCTCGGGGGCGAGCAATCCGGCCATATCATCCTCTCCGACTACGTCACCACCGGCGACGGGCTGATCGCCGCCCTTCAGGTGTTGGCGGTCCTGATGACCTCCGACCGGCCAGCCAGCGAAGTGGGCCGCGTCTTCGCGCCGCTGCCGCAGCAGCTGAAGAGCCTCCGTGTCATCGATGGCGCCACGCCGCTGGAGACGGCGCCGGTCAAGGAGGCGATCCGGGCCGGCGAGGCGGCGCTGCAAGGCCGCGGGCGTCTTCTGATCCGCAAGTCCGGCACCGAGCCCGTCATCCGCGTCATGGCGGAGGGCGACGATGAGGGGCTGGTGCTTCGGGTCATCGACGACGTCGCTCGCGCGATCGAGGCGGCAGGACGGGCGTAATGGGGCCCGACGGCCAGGCCGTTCGCTTAAAGCGCGCTAGGCCTGGCTGATCTCCGGCTCGTGGCGGACGGGGAAGTTCACCGAATTGGCGATGAAGCAGATCTTGTGGGCCTGGTCATGGAGTGCCTTGGCCTTGGCGGCATCGCTGTCGGCCGAGATGACGACCCGGGGCCGCAGCACGACCTCGGTGAAGGCCGAACGCTGCGGGCCGATCTCGGTCATGGTGCCACTCGCCGCGTCCTCATAGGAGATCACCTTGATCTTGCCCAGCGCACAGACGGCGAGATAGCTCAGCATGTGGCAGGCCGAGAGCGCAGCCACCAGCATGTCCTCGGGATTGGCGAGCGCCGGATCGCCGCGGAAGGTGGGATCGGCGGAGCCCGTGATCGGCGGCTTGCCCGCAATCTCGATGCGGTATTCGCGGGAATAGCCGGCATAGCTTGCCGTCGGCCCCATCGCCGCACCGGTCCAGCGAAGCTTCAGATCGTAGTGATGCGATTTGCTCATCGGCCAGCCCTCGCGGGTTGGGGGACACTAGACCACGAGATTGTCCGCAGCCGGGCCTTCGCGCAATAGCTCGACGATGCGGTCGAGACCGATCGTCAGGATATCGGTCGTCTCGACGGCACAGATGCAAATGCGGATGGCCTCCGGCGGCGCCTGCTCGACGGCGAAGGTTTCTGCCGCCCGCAGGCGAAGCCCCCGGCGCGCGCCGGCGGCGACGAAGTCGTTGGCCCGCCAGGGAGAGGGCAGATGAAGCATGCCGTAGAAGCTCTGGGGGTGGGCACGATAGTCGAAATCCGCAAGCAGGCGGCGGGCGAGGGTCTGGCGCTCGGTCGATGATCGCCGTTGCGTCTCGACCATCTGGGCCGCGGTGCCGTCGGTGATCCAGCGACAGGCGATCTCGGCGAGCAGAGGCGGGGCCATCCAGGTGGTGGCGCGCAGCGTGGCGACATAGTGGGTATTGGGCCCCGGCGGGGTAACGAGAAAGCCGATGCGCAAGCCCGGGCCCATGCTCTTCGAAGTGCCGACGAGATAGTGGCCGAGCTCGGGCAGCGCCGCCGATAGCGGCGGCAGGGTGCCGCCGAGGAAGCCATAGATGTCGTCCTCGATCAGGAAGACTCCATAGCGCCTGAGGATGGCGGCGATCGCCTGGCGTCGCTCCACCGGCATGACCGCGCCCGTCGGGTTCTGGAGCCCTGGCATGCAGTAGAGCCCTCGCGGGGCCTCCGTACGGCAGATCGATTCGAGCGCTTCGGGGATGATGCCGCCATCATCCAGCGGCAGACCCTTGAGGCGCAGCTTGAAGAGCTCGCCCACGGCCCTCAGGCCCGGATAGGTCAGGCCCTCGCTCAGCAGCAAATCGCCGGGTTTGAGCAGGGTTCCGGCAACGACGCATAGCGCATGTTGTGCGCCAGCGGTGACGATCACGCGGTCGGCCGGCACGTGGAGGCCATGGCGCCCGATCCAGGCAGCGCCAGCCGCGCGGTGATGGGCCATGCCGGCATGGGGTTGATAGTTGAGCAGGCGCGTGACGCCCGGCTGGCGCGCAAGCTCAGTCAAGGTCCGCTGCAGCAATTCGTCCGTCGCCTGAGGTGGGAAGGCGAGGCTGAGCTCGATCACCCCCGAGGGTTCGTGCTCCGCCATGGTGAGGCCGCTCACGGGAAGGCTTGGTACCGGGCGGGTAAGGCCAGCGAGGAAGCTGCCCCGGCCCACATGACCCTCGAGGAGGCCGCGGCGCTGCGCCTCGGCATAGGCGCGGGTCACGGTCCCCACGGTGACGCCAAGACGATAGGCAAGATCGCGGTGGGTCGGCAGGCGATCGCCGGGCTTCAGCTGCCCCGCATGGAGGTCTGCTGCGATGGCATCGGCAATGGCGCGATAGCGCGGGCCAACATGCCGTGAAAGGTCTGGAGTCCAACTTGTCATGGTGACAATATAGCAATTGACCAATCATTGTGTCAATTGATACCGTCTCAATCACCGTTACATTCTCGCAAGGTTGGATCGAAACATGGGTACATTATCCCTAGATCGGTTGGTCATCCGGCCGCTGAGTCGGCTGGGCACCCAGTTCCGGCCGCTGAGGCGGCTGGGCACTCGGTTCATCGACATTCTTCTCGATGTCTGGGCTCTGGATCGCGAGCGGCGTGCCTTGCAGCTCCTCGACGACCGCGGGCTCCAGGACCTCGGCATCAGCAGGGCCGACATCGAGGGTGAGCTCGCCAAACCCTTCTGGCGCCGTTAGGGGAGGCGGGCCATGGAACTGCCGATCTATCAGGTGGATGCCTTCACCGATCGCCTATTTGCCGGCAATCCCGCCGCGGTCTGTCCGCTGCCGCGCTGGCTGAAGGACGAAACCATGCAATCCATCGCCGCGGAGAACAACCTGGCGGAGACGGCCTTCTTTCTTCCCGAGGGGGAAGGCTATCGCCTGCGCTGGTTCACCCCGGCGGTGGAGGTCGATCTCTGTGGCCATGCGACCCTGGCGAGCGCCTTCGTGATCTCGAATTTCCTTGAGCCGGGTCGCAGCGAAATGCATTTCGAGACGCGGAGCGGCCGGCTGACGGTCTCGCGCGGCCCCGAATCCTATCTCCTCGACTTCCCGATCTGGCAGCTGAAGCCTGCCGAGAATCCGGCGGTGGGCAGGGCGATGGGTCGCAAACCCCGTGAGCTGCTGGCTTCGAAGCCCTATCTTGCTGTCTACGATAGCGCTGCGGAGGTGGCGGCACTGGCGCCGGATCTGAAGGCGGTTGCCGCGCTCGATCTCGATGGCGTGCTCGCGACGGCACCGGGCGAGAATGGGGTCGACTATGTTGCCCGCTATTTCGCCCCGGCCGCTGGCATCCCCGAGGATCCGGCCACTGGTTCCTCCCATTGTGCCCTCATGCCCTATTGGTCGCGGCGCCTGAAGCGCCAGCGCCTGGTGGGGCGACAGATCTCGCAGCGGGGCGGCGACTTCCAGTGCGAGCTCGTCGGCGAACGAGTGCGCATCGGCGGCCAGGCGGTCTGCTATCTCAAGGGGAGTATTGTTGTCGACGATTGAGCTGCGGGGGCAGTCCGACCGATGGCGCGTCGATTTCCTGCTCGGCGCCTGGCAAATGCTGCCCCTTCTGATCAGCGTCATTCCCTTCGGACTGATCTTGGGCGCAGCATCCGCCGACAAGGGGTTGAGCTCGCTCGAGACGATCCTGATGAGCGGCCTCGTCTTCGCCGGCAGCGCACAATTCGTCGCTGCCGGCCTCTGGCACCATCCGATCCCGATCCTGGTGATCGTGGCCAGCACCGCGCTGATCAATTCCCGGCACCTGCTGATGGGCGCAGCGCTCGAATCCCATATGCGCCTGTTCCGGCCTGCCCAGGCCTACCTGGCGCTCTTCTTCCTTGACGATGAGATCTGGGCGACGGCGCTGCGCCGTGGCGCCGAAGGGCCTCTGACCCCGGCCTATTACTTCGGCCTCGCCATTCCCTTCTATCTGTCCTGGCTGTTCTGGACGATGCTGGGAGCATTCGTCGGTGGCGTCATCGCCCATCCGGAACGCTACGGATTCGATTTTGCCTTCGCCGCCGTCTTCCTGGTGATCCTCTTCGGTCTGTGGAAGCACCAGCGCCGCCTGCTGCCCATCGCCGTCAGCGCGGCGGTATCGCTCCTCGTCTGGAAGCTGGTTCCTGGCGTCTGGTACATCTTTGCCGGCGGCCTGGCCGGCACAGCGGCCGCGGCGCTGATGGTGAGGCCCGCGGCATGAGGGTGGACCCCGTCGCCCTGCTGACCTTTCTCGGCATGCTGGCCGTCACCTATGGCGCGCGCATCGGCGGCTATTGGTTCGTGCAGCGCTTCACCGTCGGCCCGCGCCTGAAGGCGGGTCTGGAGGCCGTGCCGCTCGCGGTGCTGACCACCATCATCGCGCCGACCGTGCTGGCGACGGGGCCGGCAGAGAGCCTTGCGGCGGTTGCGACCTTACTGCTGGCATGGCGGCTGCCCGTCCTGGCCGCCGTGCTCGGCGGTATCCTGACCGTCGTTCTGCTACGGGCCGTTCTCACCTGACGAGACAGCCGCTCACGATCCAGGCTCCATCATGTGGTGCAGAGCATCGTGCATCGGATGGCTCGAGATTCGGATCAATCCTTCGAAGGGCTGATCCATCTCGATGAGCAGTCCAAAGGAGATCGCAAGCGACGCGGCGGCGATGAGAAAGGCCAGCACCACTGCGGCGTTGGCGGGCGCGGTATAACCGAAGCTCATGAAGATCGCCGTCGTCCAGAAGATCAGGACCAGCATCACGCTGGGAAGGAGCGGGTTCTGCGTGCGCTCGTGCAGCGCCCATCGGGTTTGCACCAGGGTTTCGAGCTGGCTGACGGCGCTGTCGCGCAGCGATTGATTCGGCTGCCCTTGTGCCGGCAGCGACATCACCGCCAAGCGGAGCTGATTCAGAAGCTGATTGGTATGGGCTCCTTCGAACCACACCGGATGCGATACGCCGGCGAGCGATTCGACCCTGCTCGTGACCGCGGCGCCCACGCTCGGGCCGCTCGGCCCGATTGCTCCGTTTTCTTCAGGCCAGTTGTCCTGGAGCGAGAGTGCCGTGTAGTGGCGCAGGATCCCGCGCGCCGCGGCGGCTTCCGGCCCCATATCGCTCAGCGTCTGATCCAGCATGGCGAGCTGCGCGGCGAAGCCGGTGATCTGACTGTTGGTGGTATCGAAGTTACTCTGGACGCTCGCCGTCAGCAGGCCGAGCACCAGGGCGGCGAGAAACGAGATCATGCCCGCCGCCAGCTGGATGGCTTCCCTGGAGTGCTCGTCCCGGCAATTCTCGGGAACGCGTTGGCTCAGCCATAAGCCTATCAGCGCGCCCGCCATGACGCAGACGAAGGCGCCGCTGGCTACCAGGAAGGGGATCATAAATGCCGACGGGGGAGCTTGGCGCCCTCGGTGCGATCTACCGCGATGCCGCTCTTGGTCGTCGCGACCACTCGCCCCACCCCCAAACCGCGATTCCAGAGAGAATACATCCTGTGCCACCGATGTACATCCCGGGCATTACCCAAGGTTGAAAATGTCGGCGCGCTTGCCGTGCCAGGGCAAACCGGCTATGAGCGCGGGGTTTTGCCGCCCGAGGTGATCCTTGCCGCGCCCCTCCGAACCGTCGTCGCTGCTGCCTGCCGGCCTGCAGGATGTTCTGCCGCCCGAGGCTGCCCACGAAGCGGCGGTAGTGGAGCGGCTCATGAGCGTCTTCGCCGGCCACGGCTATGAGCGCGTCAAGCCGCCGCTGGTCGAGTTCGAGGAGAGCCTGCTGAGTGGCCCGGGTGCCGCGATGTCGACATGGAGCTTCCGGCTCATGGATCCGGTATCCCAGCGCATGATGGCGCTGCGCGCCGACATGACGCTTCAGGTCGCGCGCATCGCCGCCACGCGGCTCGCCCGCCAGGCGCGGCCCTTGCGCCTCTCCTATGCCGGCCAGGTCCTGCGGGTCAAAGGCTCGGACCTGCGGCCCGAGCGCCAGTTCGGCCAGGCGGGGGTCGAGCTCATCGGCGCCGCCTCGGGCCAAGCCGATCTGGAAGTGATTCTGCTGGCGGCCGATGCCCTTACCACGCTCGGCGTCAGCCAGCTTTCCATCGATCTCAATCTTCCGGGCCTGGTGCCGGCGGTGATCGGGGGGCTTGGTCTCGATGGTACGGAGTCAGGTGGGCTGATCGCCGCCCTCGACCGGCGCGATGCCGCTGCCGTCACTCGCCTCGCCGGAGCGCAAGGCAAGCTCTTCGGTGGGCTGCTGCGCGCGGCCGGGCCTGCGCGGAGCGCGCTCGCCGCTCTTGACCGCCTGGACTTGCCGGCCGCGGCGGAGAAGGAACGAGAGCGCCTGGCCGAGGTCGTCGACCTGCTTCTCACGGCCGCGCCCGATCTTGTTCTGACGATCGATCCCGTCGAGCATCGCGGCCTCGAATACCACAGCGGCGTCGGCTTCACCTTGCTCGCGCGCCGGGTACGGGGCGAGATCGGCCGGGGCGGGCGCTATGTCAGCGGCAAGGGAGAGCCTTCGACGGGTTTCACTCTCTATCTCGACACGCTGCTCAGGGCCGTGCCCATGGCGGAGCCCCGCCGACGGCTGTTCCTGCCGCCATCGACTTCGCGGGCCGCGGCCGCCGGCTGGCGCAAGAAAGGCTGGATCACCGTGGCCGGGGTCGAACCCATCGCCGAGGCGCGCGGTGAAGCCCGTCGCCTCGGCTGCAGCCATTATCTGAAGGCCGGCCGCGCGCTGGCGATCGAGGAGTAGCAGCATGGCCAATGTCGCTGTCGTGGGCTCCCAATGGGGCGATGAGGGCAAGGGCAAGATCGTCGACTGGCTCTGCGAGCGCGCCGATGTGGTGGTCCGCTTCCAGGGCGGCCACAATGCCGGTCATACGCTCGTCATCGGCAACGAGACCTACAAACTGAGCCTGCTGCCCTCCGGCGTCGTCCGGCCGGGAAAGCTCGCAATCATCGGCAATGGCGTGGTCGTCGATCCCTGGGCCCTGCTGGCGGAGATCGAAACCCTCGGCAAGCAGGGGGTAGCCGTCACCCCCGACAACCTGCTGCTCGCGGAGAATGCCGCCCTGATCCTGCCGCTGCATGGCGCGCTCGACCGGCTGCGCGAGACGGCGCGCGGCGCCGATGCCATCGGCACCACGGGCCGGGGCATCGGTCCGGCCTATGAGGACAAGGTGGCGCGGCGCGCGATGCGCGTCTGCGACCTCTTCGAGCCCGAGGCTTTCGAGCGCAAGCTGGACGAGCTGCTGCGCCATCACAACGCCCTGCTGCGCGGCCTCGGCGCACAGGAGATCGAGCGCGAGGGCCTCGCCCGGCAATTGAAGGATGTTGCCCCGCGCCTCGCGCCCTATGCGGCGCGGGTCTGGGAGCGCCTCGACGAGGCGCGAAGGCGCGGCGACCGCATCCTCTATGAGGGCGCCCAAGCGGCGATGCTGGATGTCGACCACGGCACTTATCCCTTCGTCACCTCCTCCAATACCGTGGCGGGACAGGCGGCGGCGGGCTCGGGCGTCGGGGTCAAGGCGATCGGTTATGTGCTCGGCATCACCAAGGCCTAGACCACCCGGGTCGGCGCGGGTCCCTTTCCGACGGAGC
>DATBBO010000197.1:0-5295 GCA_036270995.1 Dongiaceae bacterium
TGCTCCATGCGCGCCATAGCGACATGAAGGAAGGCATCGGGCGGAACCGCGATGACGGGGCGGCTCATCAACCCGGCGACGGGCCGCGCGAGCGCCGCCGCCCCCTCGCGCGCAACGGCCGCCAGCACGTCGCGCTCGGTCAGGATACCCTCCGGCGCGCCCTGCTCATCGACGGCGATCACCGCGCTGATACGTTTCTCGCGCATGAGCCGGGTCGCCGTTTCGAGGGTGGCCTCGGGCGCAATGGTGACGACGGGGGCCGTCATCACCTCCAGGACCCGGTGGCGATAGGCGAAGGCGTCGATCCGCTCGATGGTGGCGCGATCCATGCGGGGCGCTCTGCTGTCTGTCGATCCTCCTACCAGCCCAGCGCCCGCTGCAGGCGGCGGATCATCTGCGGACGCTCGGCAAAGGCCAGCGCCTCCCCGAGCGTCCTGATCCCGGCTTCGGACAGGAGCGGCAGCAAGCGCCGGTAAACTTCGGCCGTGACCAGCGCATCGCCGAGCGCGGTGTGCCGGCCGATGACATCCACCCCCAGGGCCGCGGCCACCGCATCGAGCTCGACATCGGGCGCGCGGGGATGGAGGGCGGCATAGAGGCGCAGTGTGTCGAGCATCACCGGCTCGCTCCACGGCAGGCCCGCAAGCTTCGCCTCGTGCCGCAGGATCGCAGCATCGAAGCCGATGTTGTGGCCCACCCAGACGCGATCACCGCAGAAGCGGATGAGATCGGCGGCCGTCGCGGTATAGGCTGGAGCCTCGGCGATCATGGCATCGGTGATGCTGTGGATGGCCGTCGAGCCTGGCGGAATGCGCTGGGCCGGATTCACCAGGCGGTCGAAGGTCTCGGCAGGGTAGATCTGGGGGCCATGCAGATGCACGGCGCCCACGGAGAGCAGCCGGTCGCGGCGGACATCGAGACCGGTGGTCTCGGTGTCGAGGGAAACCGCCGGAAGCTCCTCCAACAGGGTGCCCTCATCGGGCTTCTCGGCCTCGGGCGGCAGGTCGTGCAGACCCAGATCATGCTCCAGCAGCCGATGGGCCGCACTTCCCCTGGCCTCGAAGCGAAGCACGGCGCCGCCGCCAGGTCCGAGCCCGGCAATGCTGGCCTCGATCTCCCGTCCGTCGACGCCGCGCAGCAGGGTGCGGCGCGGCGGCCCGTCGGCTTCTGCGAGCGTCATGGCGAAGGCAAGGCTTTCGCGGTCGAAAATGTCGAACAGGCTGCTGCCGAGGCTCGTGGCGCTGCCCAGCAGGGCCTTGCCCGCGGCATTGATCAGGCTCGCCTGACCCTGAGCCGTGACCACGACGATCGCGTCGTCGATGGCCCCCAGCACGGCCTCCAAACGGCGGTCGAGGAGGCCACGCCTGTCGCGCTCCCGGCCGATCAGGCTGGCGACCGCCTGCTGGAGGCGGTCGATCTCGTCGCGCGCACTGGCCGAAGGACGCGGCAGCGCCGTGCCCAGTCCGGCTGATATCAGCATGGCACCCCGCAGCCGCTCGAGCCGGCGCTGCTGCCGGTCCATGGCCAGCACGGAGAGGGCAAGGAGCGCGAGCCCGACGCCCGCCCCCGCCAGGAGCAGATAGTCGGGCCAGCCGAGTCCGCCGGGCGGATGCGATGTCCTCGCCGCCATCCAGGCCAGGAGCGCCAGGAGGATCGCTCCACCGCCGGCGAGCGCCGCCCATCTCGCGTCCCGTATCATCCTAGGAGCCTGCATCTCTTCCGGTCATATCATTGCGCAGCCGGCGCGACGGGGCCATAGGGTCGCCGTGTCAGGATGGCGCCAGCCTGGAAAGGGTCGAAGCCGATTGGCAAAGGCCCCGCCCTTGCCCATGCTCGACGAATGAACAGACTTCTCCCCCGCGAGTCGACGGCCGGCGAGGAAGGAATCGTGATCGACCAGGCACTGTCCCGCGCGGTGACCGGCAAGCGTCTTCTGATCGCCTATGGGCTGATCGGCGAGCGCCTGGCAGCGATGCGCCGGATCGGGGTGGACTACATGGCGACCCAGGTCGGCTGGCTGAGGCATGAGGTGGGTGCCGAGGTCGCAGTCATCCGCCTGCCGACATCCGCCGCCATCGCCGACAATGCGGAGCGCATCGTTGCCGCGCTTCGCCGGGACGAGCGGCCCGCGGTCGTGGTGGCCCACAGCAAGGGTGGGCTCGAGACTCTGGCGGCGCTCATGGATCACGGCGCCGCCAGACGCTGCAGCGCCTTCATCGCCATCCAGTCCCCGTTCTTCGGCTCGCCAGTCGCCGATTTCCTCGTCGCCGCCGCGCCGCTGCGCGCGACCGTCACGAGCTCCTTGCGCCTGCTGCGCACGGGCTCAGGGGCGGGCCTTCGCGACCTCACCATGGCGACACGGCTCGCCTGGATGGAACGTCACGCCGCCCAGATCGCCGACCTCGTGGAATCTATTCCTATCGTCTGCTGCGCGACACGGGTGACCGACGCCACCATCGGCCCCGACCGGCGCTATCGCACGCTCGCCCGCTGGATCGAGCGCCAGGGCTTCGGGCCGAATGACGGAATGGTGCCCGTCAGCTCCGCGCTTCTGCCGGGTGCCCGCCACCTCGTGCTGGGCGGCGGTCATCGCGGCACCGTTTCCCGGGGACGCGGGCGCGATCCTGTCGGCCTGCTGCGGCGGCTTTTGAGGCTCGCGCTCATCGAGGGTGAGCGGTCGTGACTCCAGAGCGAAAGACGCGCGACGCAGCGCCCCGTGTGGCATCAATTGGATACAATCCTCCGCAATTCGGTAAAAATTATTTGTCGCATCTTTGCAACGCCTCACGCTTCTCCAGAGGGTTCTGAGGCAACAGCGTGGCGCTTCGGCAACAGCGAGGATATTTGCTGTTGACGGATGTTTCGGATCCGGGTCAAAACGTTTCCAAGGCCCCAGGGGAGCAGGGGTCAGAAGCCTAAGACCGCAGTCCAGTTTTTGGGGAATACCACATTGAATCGGATGCACCGCCGCCTTCGGCCGGGCCGACAGATGATTCGATTCGTCGCGCCCGCCGTCCTCGGAGCCGCAATCTATCTGGCGGCTGTGCCCTCCTCCCAAGCCGACAATCTCCGCGGCAATTCTCCCCTCCCCCTCTTGAGACCTGGCGAAGCCCCGGCCCAGATCGCCTCGACGGCGACGGGTCCGAGTGATTCGGCGCTGGGGACCGACGGCGTGCTGCCGCTGCTGCGGCCGGTGAGCTATTCGACCTCCTCCGATGGCGCCACCGCCGCCATGACGGGTGCGGTGACCGCCGACAGCGGCAATGGCCTGCGCTACAACACCGTGGTCGTGAAGCCGGGCGATTCATTCCTGGCGACCATCGTGCGCGGCGGCGCTTCGCCGGCGGATGTTCATCGCAACCTCGCAAAGCTCAGCGAGCAGATCGATGTCCGCGCGCTGCAGCCTGGCGACAAGCTCACCCTGGGATTTGTTTCCGACAATAAAGGCCGGCATCTCGCGACCCTGCGCTGGAGCAGCAAGCGCGGTCGCAGCGCCAGCGTCGTCCTTCTGCCGCGGGCCCTCCAGCAACAGCAAGCCGGAAATCAGCAGGTTGCGGCGGCAGCCCTGCCGGAGAACAACACCGGCATGGTGCTGAAGACGCTCGCCGTGCGGGGTAGCCCTTCGCTTCCGCGGGTGCTCGCGAGCCTCGGCCTGCCCAAACCCGTGAGCGAGCAGCTTATGATGACGCTGTCGCAGTCGCGCCGGCCGCCCGTCCATGGCGAGATCGTGACGATCGCCTATTTGATGCCGGGCAATGCCGCGGCGGCCCAGGCTCCGCGGCTCAGCTACGCCGCCTATAAGGGCAATGACGGCAAGCAGCATGTCTTGCGCTACACGAGCTATGCCACGCCGACCGCGCTGCAGAACGTCGATGTGATGCCGGCTGCCATGGTGGCTCTCTGGGATCCGCTGCCGGGCGCCAAGATCAGCTCGCCTTTCGGCTGGCGCATCCATCCCGTGTTCCACACCCGCCTGTTCCATAAGGGCGTCGACTACGAAGCCCATGCCGGTACGCCGGTGATGGCAACCGCGGACGGGCTGGTGGAGGATGTCGGCTGGCGCGGAAATTACGGCAACTACATCCTCATCCGCCATTCGGGCCGGCTGGAAACGGCCTATGCCCATCTCGCGGGCTTTTCCGCCGCGGTTGCGGCCGGCACGATGGTGCGTCGTGGCGAGGTCATCGGCTATGTCGGCATGACCGGCGTCGCCACGGGCCCGCATCTCTACTACGAGGTCATCGTCGACGGTCGCCAGATCGACCCGGAGGGCTGGGCCCTCAAGCAGGCGACGAAGAACTTCCAGACCCAGACCGCGGGCATCAACTAGGCCGCCCGATCGCGCCGCGCTCGCAGCATCCGTTCCGCCATTCTGAGGGCGGCCCGGAGGCTGATATGCTCCGCTTTGCCCGTCCCGGCAATGTCGAAGGCCGTGCCATGATCGACACTGGTGCGGATGAAGGGCAGGCCCACGGTGATGTTCACCCCTTGCTCGATGCCGAGATATTTGACGGGGATCAGCCCCTGGTCGTGGTACTGGGCTACCACCACATCGAACTCGCCCTGTCGCGCCCGCATGAAGATAGTATCGCCCGCCCAGGGGCCGCTGGCCTCGATCCCCTCGCGCCGCGCCGCCTCGATCGCCGGACCGATCACCTCGATATCCTCGCGGCCGAAGAGGCCGTTCTCCCCGGCATGAGGATTGAGCCCCGCCACGGCGATCCGCGGCCGGTCGATGCCGAAATCGCGGCAGGCGCGATGCGCGAGCCGGATGGCGCGAAGCTCCGCCTCGCGCGTCACGAGGCGGATTGCCTCGCCGAGGGAGACGTGGATGGAGACCAGCAACACGCGGAGCTCCTCATTGGCCAGCATCATGGCGAATTCCGCTGTGCCAGACCGGGCGGCGAGGATCTCCGTATGGCCGGGATAGTCGATGCCCGCCGCCTTCATCGCGGCCTTGTTCAGAGGCGCGGTGACGATGGCACCGATCTCTCCCGCCATGGCGAGATCAATGGCGCGCTCGACATACGCATAGGCGGACCCACCGGCTCTTGCATCGATGCGCCCGAAAGGAAGATCGGCAGGAAGCCTGCTCGCCGTCAGCACATCCATCCGCCCCGGCCGCGGTTCGATCTCCGCCGGCGCGGAAATGGACCTGAGCTCGAGCCCGGCGCCGAGAAGGTTGATCGCGCGGCGAAGGATCACGTCATCGCCTATGACGAAGGCCGGCGGCAACCCGTCCTCGGCCCAGAGCTTGACGATGATCTCCGGGCCGATGCCCGCCGGATCGCCCAT
>DATBBO010000198.1:0-3511 GCA_036270995.1 Dongiaceae bacterium
TGGCTCGATGGCGCCCTGGTCGGCACCAAGAAGGAGGATGCCTTCTTCGTGCGATGCGGCCTCGGCGACACGATGGTCCAGGACGACCTCGACAACGGCCGGCTCATCGTTCTGGTCGGGGTCGCTGCCGTCAAGCCTGCCGAGTTCGTCATCCTCCGCATCGGCCAATGGGCCGGCGGGTCCTCCGTAACCGAATCCTGACCTCCCGAGGAGCTAATCCATGGCCACTGCCGAGCGCGTCGATCCCCTCCGGGGTTACAACTTCAAGGTCGAGCTCAACGGCATCACCGCCGCGGCCTTCCGCGAATGCACGGGCCTCACTCAGGAGACCGACCCGGTGGAGTACCGGGAGGGCAATGAGCGGCATCTCAATGTCCGCAAGCTCCGCGGCCTGAACAAGGTACCCAACATCGTGCTGAAGCGCGGCATCACGCCGGACACCCAGCTCTACGAATGGTACCGCCTGATCCTGAACGGCACCGATGCGCGCCGCGATGGGGCCGTCACCCTCACCAACGAGGATCAGCAGGCCGTCCACCGCTGGGCCTTCAAGGCCGGCTGGATCTGCAAATGGGAGGGCCCCAGCCTCAACGCCACCTCCAACGACGTGGCCATCGAGACGATCGAGATCTGCGTCGAGCGGGTCGAGATGGTGAGCTGACGGCGGGACATCACCCTCCATGGTCACGCGCCTCGCCCCCGGCCTCTATATCGAGCCGCCGGCACCCGCACCGGGCCCCATCCCGGCGGTGCCGATGGATGTGCCGGCCTTCATCGGCATCGCCGAGCGCGGGCCGACGGACCAGGCCGTGATCATCGAGGGCTGGCGCGCCTTCGTCGACAGCTTCGGAGGATTTCTAACCAACGCCTATCTCGCCTATGCTGTCCGCGGCTTCTTCGAGAACGGCGGGCGCCGCGCCCAGATCGTACGTGTCGCGGCTCCTCCGGTCGCAACGAGCCTCGACACGGGCGCGGCGCAGCCGAGCGATCGCCTGAGTTCCATCGTGCTGTCCGGCAACCGCCTCGCCGCGGGGGCGCTCGTCACCATGACCCAGCATCTGGGCTCGATGACGGCGGGCCCCCAGCCGGCGGACCGGCTGAGCTCGATCCTCGCCGGTATCCGTGGGTTTGCGACCGGCGATCTCGCCGCCATCTCCCAGGCCGGCGGGCCCGTCACCTTCCGCCGCATCCAGTCGATATCGGTTCCGACCAAGCAATTGACCTGGGATCAGCCGCTGGACGCCGCGCTAGATCTGACCCAGCCGATCGCCGTCTCCGCCGATCGGGCCGATCGGCGCATCCTGGATAGCGTCGCCGGCGCAACCCTGTTCTGGCGCCATGCCCTGGATTCGCGTTTCGACCTCACCTTGCCGATCACCTTCGCCGCCGGAGCCGCCGCCGGCAGTGGCGTCATGTTGGATGAATCCGGCCGGCCGGCGCTGACGGTGAGCGCCGCGAGCCTCGGCGTCTGGAGCGATACCGTGGTGGTCCGGGTCGTGCGCATGCCCGCGGCCAACACCAGCTCCATCGCCCGCGTTGCGCCCGATGCGGCCGGGACCCTGACGGTGGCCAACGCGCTAGCGATCCCCGTCGGCGCGACCATCGAGGTGTCACAGCCGGGCGTGGCCGGCAAGGTCCGACGGCGGGTGACGGCGAGCGATCCGCGCACCCGGCGGCTCACCTTCGATGCGGCGCTCCCCGCCGGCTACAGCCTTGTCGATGCCGCGAACGGGACGCGGCCGATCGCTCTTGCTCATCTGGCCTTCGGCCTTTCCGTCTTCATCTCGGGCCGGCTGACGGAGGTCTTTACCAAACTGGTGATGCCGGAAGCCGATGAATCGCCGGTCAATACCGGCTCGCAGTTCATCCGCATTTCCCGGCTGCCCTCGACCACCGACTACCCGCTGCCGGATCCACAGGCCGCCCTGCTTACCGAGGGCGCGATTCGCCTCTCGGGTGGACGTGACGGCATCGCCATGCTGACACCCATGGATTTCATCGGCGATCCCGGCGCGCCGATGCGCCGTGGCATCCGCGTCTTCGAGCTGATCGACGAGCCCGCCTCGCTGCTGGTCCCGGACATCATGCTTCAGCCGGTGGCCGCGGTGGAGACGGCGCCGGTTCCCGTACCGGTGCCGGACCCTTGCTTGCCCCCACCGGCCGTCGATCCCGTCGCCGAACCGCCGCCGCCGGAGCCGGTGGAGAGCACGCCCAACCTGGGCTTGGCCGGCATCGCCCAGGTGCAAGCGGCGATGGTGGCGCATTGCGAGGCACGAACCGATCGCGTTGCGATTCTCGATTCCCCGCTTTTCACCGATCGCCCCGACCCGCTGGATGTCGAGGCGGTCATCGCCTGGCGCCAGAGCTTCGATACCAGCTATGCCGCCTTCTACTATCCCTGGCTCTCCGTCTACGATCCGCTCTCCACGGGCGCCAGCGTCTTGCGGGATCTGCCGCCCAGCGGCCATGTCGCGGGGCTCTGGGCCCAGAGCGAGCTGCAGCTGGGTGTGCAGAAGGCGCCGGCGAATATGCTGCTCGGCTGGGCCCAGGCGCTGACCGAGGATCCTGACCGGAGCCTGCAGGCGATCCTGAACCCGCTGGGCATCAACTGCTTCCGTCGCTTCAGCGGCCGGGGCCTGCGGCTCTATGGTGCGCGCACGCTCTCGAGCGATTCCAATTGGCGCTATGTCAGCGTCCGCCGGCTCCTGATCCAGCTCCGCAAGTCCCTTGCACGGGCACTTGCCTGGTCGGTCTTCGAGCCCAACAACGCCCGGCTCCAGCACACTCTGGTCGCGCTGATCGAGACCTTCCTCGAGACCATGTGGGAGCGGGGCGCGCTCTCAGGCAACACCGCCGCCGACGCCTTCTACGTCACGCTCTACCCGGGCGGCGACGGGCCGGCGCTGGCGGCGGAGGGCCAGCTCGTCATCGAGATCGGCGTCGCCCCCGTGATCCCCGCCGAGTTCGTGGTGCTGCGCATCGGAAAGACGGAAGACGGGCTTTCGATCGCCGAGGTCCCGCCACCGCCGGGGAGCGACTGATGGCCGTCGGCGATCGCATCGATCCCGTGAAGGGCTACAACTTCACCATCAGCCTGGTGGACAGCGCGAGCACGGCCGCAACCATCCAGCTCACCGTCGGCCTGCCGCCCCAGGGCGGCTTCAGCGAATGCAGCGGCATCGAGCTCACGATGCAGCCCGAGGAATATCGCGAGGGCGGCAATAACGGTACGGTCCTCAAATTCACCTCGCGGGCGGCCTGGACGAACCTGCGCCTGAAGCGCGGCGTCGTCACCTCGCCCGACCTCTGGCAGTGGCATAGCGATTTCATCGACGGCCATGGCAAGCGCCGCGATGGGGTCATCACCCTTATGGACGATCTGGGAAACGGCATCCGCAGCTGGCGCTTTACCCGCGGCCTGCCGGTGAAGTGGACCGGGCCCTCGCTCAACGCCATGCAGGCACAGGTCGCAGTGGAGGAGATCGAGATCGCCCATGAGGGCCTGCGGCAA
>DATBBO010000199.1:0-3471 GCA_036270995.1 Dongiaceae bacterium
AGAAGGTCGTGGCTCGCCGCAGGAAGAAGTAGGGGTTGGCTTGATCGCCCGCCCCCCCTTGTAGGTGAAGAACGCGGCGACGAATCCGGTGAGGGAGTTCTGGATCTTTTTGAGCCTCGTTGTCGGCTTCGGGCATACTCCCGCGTCCTTTGAGGAGAAGGAGGCCCCGCATGCATTACGCCATACTCTGCTACAACGACGAACGGATGGTCGAAGGCTGGAGCAAGGAGGAGGACGACGCCGTCATCGCCCATCGCAAAACCGTGCAGAAGAAGCTGGCGGTGGAGGGCAAGCTCGGCCCCGTCGTCCGCCTGATGCCCACCACCGCGGCGACCACGCTGCGCGCGGGCCGCGAGACCCTGGTGCTCGACGGGCCCTTCGCCGAGACCAAAGAGCAGCTTCTGGGCTTCTACATCGTCGATTGCGCGACGCTGGAGGAGGCGATCGAGGCGGCGCGCGCGCTCAAGGGCGAGGAGACCGTCGGCGCCTTCGAGATCCGCCCCTTGCGGGTGCTCCTCCCCGGGGGTCCGCTTCCGAGTCTACCTCCGAGTCTATCGGTGTGAGCGACCTGGCGGGAATCGATGCGGCGCTGACCTCCGCCCGACCTCAGGTGGTGGGCGCGCTGCTGCGCTATTTCCGCGATCTCGACCGGGCGGAGGAGGCCTTCCAGGAGGCCTGCCTCAGGGCGCTGCGCCACTGGCCCCAGAACGGCCCGCCCCGCGACCCCGCCGCCTGGCTGATTTTCGTCGGGCGCAATGCGGGGCTCGACAGGGCGCGCCGCGAGCGCCGCCACGAGCCGCTGCCGCCCGACGATGTGATCTCCAATCTGGAGGATGCGGAGGGCGCGATCGCCGAGCGCCTGGACAGCGGCCACTATCGCGACGACGTGCTGCGCCTGCTCTTCATCTGCTGCCATCCCGATCTGCCGGCGACCCAGCAGATCGCGCTCGCGCTGCGCATCGTCTCCGGCCTCACGGTCAAGGAGATCGCGCGTGCCTTCCTGGTGAGCGAGAGCGCCATGGAGCAGCGGATCACCCGGGCCAAGAGCCGCGTCGCCAAGGGCGATCTTCCCTTCGAGGCTCCCGGCGCCGTCGAGCGGGCCGAGCGCCTCGCCGCCGTCGCCGCGATGATCTATCTGGTGTTCAACGAGGGCTATTCGGCGAGCGGCGGCAGCGCCCATATCCGCGCCTCGCTCTGCGAGGAGGCAATCCGCCTCGCCCGTCTCCTGCTGCGCCTCTTCCCGGCCGAGCCCGAGATCATGGGGCTGACGGCGCTTCTGCTCCTCCAGCATGCGCGGGCGCGGGCGCGCCTCGATGCGGACGGCGCCATCGTGCTGTTGGAGGATCAGGATCGCGGCCTCTGGGATCGCGAGCTGATCGCGGAAGGCCATGCGCTGGTGGAGAAGGCGCTCCGGCACCGGCGCGCCGGCCCCTACCAGGTCCAGGCCGCCATCGCCGGCGTCCATGCCCATGCGGCGCGGTTCGAGGAGACCGACTGGGCCGAGATCGATCAGCTCTACGGCCTGCTGGAGGAGCTGCAGCCTTCGCCGGTGGTGCGCCTCAACCGGGCCGTGGCGGTCGCCAAGCTGCGCGGACCCGCGGCCGCACTCGAGTTGATCGAGCCCTTGGCCGAGCCGCTCGCCGGCTATTTCAACTTCCACGGGGTCAAGGGCGCATTCCTGCTGCAGCTCGGCCGCAACGAGGAGGCGCGCATCGCTTTCGACCGGGCCATCGCCCTTGCCCATACGCCCGCCGAGGCGGCCCATATCCGCCTCCATCTCGACCGCCTGATCAAGGACAGCCAGCCCGCCTGAGGCACAGGGCCGTCGCCTGTCGCTGATTTTGCCACTTCCTTTCCGTCGTCATCCCAGCGAAATCCCCGGATCAAGTCCGGGGAGCGATCCAGGATTGCAAGAGCGTGCCGGTCGCCCTGGATCCCGGCTTTCGCCGGGATGACGAAGGAAAAATGCGAGCGTTTTGTCGGAACGCCGGGATGCCAGTCGTCCTTGGGCTATGACAAGCCGAGACGAAAACCGCAACCACGGAGATGAGCTATGCGTTTCATGATTCTGCGCAAGGGCGACAAGCAGACCGAGGCCGGCGTGATGCCGAGCCGGCAGCTTCTCGAGACCATGGGCGCCTATATCGGGGAGATGACCAAGGCGGGGGTGATGCTTGCCGGCGAAGGGCTGAAGCCGACATCCAAGGGCGCGCGCGTGAAGTTCCGTCGCGGCAAGCCCACCGTCACCGACGGCCCCTTCACCGAGAGCAAGGAGGTGATCGCTGGCTATTGCCTGATCCAGGTGGCCTCCATGCAGGAAGCCATCGATTGGGTGAAGCGCTGGCCGGCTCTGGACGCCGACGGCGAGGTCGAGATCGAGATTCGCCCGCTCTACGAGGCGGAGGATTTCGGCGCCGAGTTCACGCCCGAGCTGCGCGAGGCCGAGGAGCGCATACGCGCCGAAGCGGAGAAGACCGCGGCAAAGGCGGCGAAGAAGAAATAACCGGACAGCACAGGAGAAGGACGATGACCCCCTATCTGACATTCGATGGGCAATGCGAGGCCGCCTTCAAGTTCTACGAGACCGCGCTCGGCGGCAAGATCGTCGCCATGCTGCGCCATGGCGATGTGCCGATGGGCGGACCAGTCCCGCCGGAGGCGAAGAACCATATCCTTCATGCCCGGCTGATGGTGGGCGAGCGCGCGCTGATGGGCTCCGATGCGCGACAGGGGCATTACGAGGCGCCGAAAGGCTTCTATGTGAACATCAGCCCTGCGGATCCCGCTGAGGCCGAGCGCCTCTACAAGACCCTGTCCGAAGGCGGCCAGGTGCATATGCCGCTCCAGGAGACCTTCTGGGCCCAGCGCTTCGGCATGTTCGCGGACAAGTTCGCCATTCCCTGGATGATCAACTGCGAGAAGGCACACAGCTGACGCTCCGCGAAAAGATTCACCACGGAGGCACGGAGACGAGAGAGAGAGCCGGATGAACGCGGCCCCCTTTCTCTTTCTCTGCGCCTCTCCCATGTCTCTGTCGTGATCTTGCCGGCGGACCGCTCTACTTCGCGCGCTCGAGCACCTTCTCGCTGCGGAATCCCTCGACGACCTCCTCGATCACCTCGATGCCGAGGCCGGGCCCTGTCGGCGGATAGACCCAGCCTTCGACATGATCGAAGGGCTTCGTCACGAGGTCGTGCTGCATGGGATTGCGCAGCGGCTTGAACTCGAAGAGCTTGCAGGCCGGGCTGCTGAAGGAGATGGCGAGGCTCGCCGCGGTGACGATGGCCGAGGACCAGGCATGGGCATTGGCCTGTCGCCGATGGGCCTAGACCCGGTCGCAGATTTTCTTGAAGCCCGTAATGCCCTCGGCCCGCCCGGGATCCACGCCCACCACATCGACGTGCCCGTCGCCAGCACCCGCTCGAATCCTTCCAGCGTCCATTCCTTCTCGCCATAGGCGATGAGGGTCGT
>DATBBO010000200.1:0-5006 GCA_036270995.1 Dongiaceae bacterium
CCATAGCCGCCGGTAAGACCTGTCGCCTGGAGCAGAGGTGCCGTCATGTGCCGCTCCGCCCGCCGAGATAGGCCTGGATCACCGCCTCGTTGGCGCGGATCTCGCCCATGCTGCCCTGGGTCAGGACCCGGCCCTCGGCCATGACCACCACCGGATGGCAGAGCCGGGCGATCAGGTCCATGTCATGCTCGATGATGCAGAAGCTGTAGCCCTGCTCCCGGTTGAGGCGCTCGATATAGCCGGCGAGCTCGGCCAGCAGGCTGCGGTTGACGCCGGCGCCGATCTCGTCCAGCAGCACGACCTTGGCCTCGGTCATCATCGCCCGGCCGAGCTCCAGCAGCTTCTTCTGCCCGCCCGAAAGGTTGCCGGCGAGCTCGAAACGCAGCGCCGCCAGCTTCAGGCGTGCCAACACCTCCTCCGCGCGCTCCCGCAGCGCCCGTTCCTCCTCCGCCACCCGGCGCGGACGGAAAAGGGCCGTCAGGAGATGCTCGCCGCTCTGCCCCGGCGGCACGACCATGAGATTCTCCAACACGGTCATGCGCGCGAGCTCATGGGCGATCTGGAAGGTGCGCACCACGCCGCGATGGAACAGCTCATGGGGGCGCCGGCCGGTGATGTTCTCCCCGTCGAGCTCGATGCGACCGGAATCCGGCGCCATGAACCCGGCCAGCATGTTGAAGAGCGTCGTCTTGCCGGCGCCGTTTGGGCCGATGAGACCCAGGATCTGGCCGCGCTCCACGGTCAGGCTGCAATCGGCCACGGCACGAATGCCGCCGAAGGACTTGCTGATGCGATGCGCCGAGATCATGCGGGTTCGGGCGATATGCCGCTGGGCGTCACGGGTGAGCGGGCCTTCAGCGCGGCAGGTATCCCGCGAATTGCTTCTCCACCGCCTTGGGGTCGAGGGCAAGGCCGGTCGCCACGCCTGCCGCCATATCGCCGGGATAGATCTCCTCAAGACCGTATTCGAGGCCGTGGACGATGGCTTGGGCGACCTCCGCCGGCTGCATCTTCGGGACATCCACGCCCTTGGTCATGTCGGTATCGACCGCCCCGGGCAGCACGCCCACCACATGGGTCCCCTGGGCGGCGAGCTCGGCGCGCAGCGCCTGGACCAGGGAGAGCGAGGCCGCCTTGGAGGCGCAGAGCGAGCCCATGAGCGGCAGGTTCACATGGGCGAGAATGGAGAGCATGTTCACGATCGTCCCGCCGCCGTTCTTCTTCAGGATGGGCGCGAAGGCCCGACACATGGCCAGCGTGCCGAAATAGTTGACCTCCATCTCCTCGCGGGTGTTCTCCGTGCCGGCGATGCCCATCAGGGGCGTGTTGAAGTTGATTCCGGCATTGTTGACCAGGAGCGTCACGTCCGGGCAGCCCTTAGCCGCCGCGGCAATCTCGCCGGGCTTGGTGACGTCGAGCAGCAGGGGCACCAGCTTCTTGGGCGCGCTCGCGATCAGCTTCGCGATCTTCTTCTGGTCGCGTGTGCCGCAATAGATCTTGGCCGCGCCGGCGGCGAGAAGAGCCTTCACCGTCTCCGGCCCGATGCCGCGGTTCGTCCCCGTTACGAGCGCGACCGCGCCCTTTACCCCCGTCTTGCGTCCGCCGCCGGCGAAGCGGGCGACATTGGCCTTGGCGGCGCTCAGCAGGAAATCCTGGTCGTTGCCCAGCACCATCCACTGAAAGCCCTGGCGCAGACGGTCCAGGGCGATCGCCGTGTGATAGGTGAAGAGGCCACAGGGCGTCTTGGCCTTGCGGCAGGCGGCGAGGATCGACTGAAGCGCCTGTTCGAATTTCGGCCCGTTATCGGGAAAGGTACCGAGGGAGATGGAAAGGTCCCCGGTGCCGATGAAGACGAGATCGACGCCCGGCACCGCGGCGATGGCGGCGGCGTTCTTGAGGCCGGCTGCGGTCTCGATCATCACCCCCAACAGCAGCTCGCGATTGGCTGCTTCGGCATAGGGATTGAAGTCGAGCATGGGCCGAACGCCACCGGCGGAGCGCCGCCCCAGCGGCGGGTATTTCGCCGCCCGGACGATGGCCTCGGCCTGGGCTGCGCTCTCGACCAGGGGCACGATCACGCCGGTGGCGCCTAGATCATAAGCCTCGCCGATCGCGGTCGCGCTGTCATCGTCGATGCGCACCACCGGCTCGCTCTTGCCGCGGATGGCGGCGAAGGCATTGTAGAGGTTCTGCTTGTCCCATAGCCCGTGCTGGGTATCGAACATGATGGCGTCCGGGCGCGCCTCGGCCATCACCTCGGCCGCGGCGACGGATCCCAGCGCCATCCAGTAGCAGCTGACGGCCCCGCCAGCGGCGAGGCGCTCGAGCAGTGGATTTCGGACGGTCATGACGCCCCCTTGTTTGGCAAGGTTTTAGGAGATTGCCGGCGGGGGCGCAATCGATCGCGAACGCCCTTTGTCGTCTCCGGGAGAGGGTGCTACGCTTTTCAGTGGATTTGCCGCGAATTCACTACCGCACTCGATTGAAGCAACAACACTACATCTGGGAGCCGCCCATGGACCGCACCTTGTTCACGAATGTCTCCGTTCTCGACTGCACCGGTGCCGCACCTTATGCGGGCGAGGTCCTGGTCGAGGGCAATCGGATCAAGCAGGTAGGCAAGGCGGGCAAGGCCCTGGCGAAGCAGGGCGCCCGCGTCGTCGATGGCGGCGGCGCCACGCTGATGCCGGGCCTGATCGAGGCCCATGGCCATGTCAGCTTCTGCGATACCCCGACGCTGGAGGGACTCGGCGACATTCCGCCCGAGGAGCATACGCTGAAGACCATGAAATACGCGAAGGTGATGCTCGACCACGGCTTCACCGCCATCTTCAGCGCCGCCGCGGCCAAGCCGCGCCTCGATGTCGTCATCCGCAATGCCATCGAGGAAGGCGAGATTCCGGGACCACGTCTGCGTGCGGCGAGCCCCGAGCTCACGGTCACCGGGGGCCTGGGCGATGTGCGCCGCGCGCATATCTATCGCGAGACCTTCGCCATCTGCTGCGACGGCCCAGACGAGTTCCGCAAGACCGCGCGCGAGATGTGCCGCGAGGGCGTCGACACGCTGAAGATCAACCCCTCCGGCGACGAGTTCATCCCCTTCGCGCGCGCCCATCAGACGGTGATGAACGATGCTGAGGTGGCGGCGGTCTGCGAGGTCGGCAAATCGCGCGGCAAGATGATCGCCGCCCATTGCCGCTCGGCCGAGAGCGTCAAGATGGCGCTGCGCCACGGCGTCGACGTCCTCTATCACTGCACGCTGTCGGATGCCGAGGCGCTCGACATGCTCGAGGCCGCGAAGGATCGCATCTTCATCGCGCCCGCCATGGGCATCATGTATGCGACCGCGATCGGGGAGGGTGCAGGTTACGGCATCGACAAGAATCATGCCATCGCCCTCTATTTCAAGCGCGAGCTCGACATGTGCATCCAGAACATGAAGAAGCTGAAGAAGCGCGGCGTGCGCATCCTGCCCGGCGGCGACTACGGCTTCGCCTGGACTCCCATCGGCACCAATGCCCGCGACATCGAGCATTTCATCAAGCTGCTCGGCTACGAGCCGATGGAAGCCATCATGGCGGCCACCAAGCTCGGCGGCGAGAT
Source organism: Dongiaceae bacterium (assembly GCA_036270995.1). Taxonomy (GTDB): domain Bacteria; phylum Pseudomonadota; class Alphaproteobacteria; order Dongiales; family Dongiaceae; genus DASXQK01. The sequence continues at coordinate 3,604 of DATBBO010000200.1, forward strand.
CATGCAGATGGGCCATGAGCTGGGCCAGATAAAGCCCGGCTATCTCGCGGACATCCTGCTGGTCGACGGCAACCCCCTGACCGATGTCGCCATGCTCCGGGACAAGAAGCGGCTGCTGGCGATCCTGAAAGACGGCAGCTTCCACAAGGAGCCGCAGAAGGCCGCGAAGTCGGCACGGGTGGCGGCGGAGTAGTAGGCTCGGCTTCGGTCCTTCAGGTCGCATCCCGCGCATCAAGGCGGCGGCGATAGGTCCGGATGACCACCGGGTGTGGATCAATCAGCTTGTCGTCAGCGCGCGGCGCAGCCGCGCGGCCAGGGCGGGTGCCTCTTCCTCGGCCACATTGGTGAAGCCCAGCAGCAGGCCTTGGCCGCAATCGCGCTGAATGGCGCAAGGGGAGAGCGGGCTCGGCGCGAGGCCGTGGGCGAGTGCGCGTGCGGCAAGCGCGCGGTCGTTCTCCCGCGCATCGAGCCGGGCGATGAGGCGCATGCCGCCCGCCTGCATCTCGATGCCGAAGCGCGCCCCGAAGCAAATCGGCAAGGGCCTCGGCGAGCGCCCGGCGCCGCTCGGCGTAGAGATTGCGCATGCGCCGGATGTGGCGGGCGAAATGTCCCTCGGTCATGAAATCGGCGGTGACTGCCTGCTCGAGGGGCGAGCCTGCCAGATGCAGCCGGGAGACGATGCGGCGGAAATCAGCCAGCAACCCCTCGGGCAATACCAGATAACCCAGGCGCAGCGCCGGGAACAGCACCTTGCTGAAGGTGCCGACATAGAGCACGCGGCCGTCGCGATCGAGGCTCTTCAGCGCGGGCGGCGGTGGCCCCTTGTAGTGGTACTCGCTGTTGTAGTCGTCCTCGATGATCCAGCCCTTGGCCTCTCTTGCCCAGCCAAGCAGCGCAAGGCGGCGCGGCAGGCTCAATGTCATGCCGAGCGGCGATTGATGAGAGGGCGTCACGAGGGCGAAGCGTGCCGCGGGCGCTCGGGCGATGCCGGCCGAGACATCGATACCCTGGGCGTCGACGGGGACGGGGATGAGCGCTGCCCCGGCGGCCGCGAGGCCACCCCGTGCCCGGAAATAGCAAGGATCCTCGATCCAGGACCGATCGCCGGGCTGCATCAGCGCCCGCGTGATCAGGCCGAGCGCGCCCTGGAAGCCGGTGGTGATCAGGATCTGCTCGGGGGCGCAGACGATGCCCCGGGCCACGGCGAGATGGGCGGCGATTGCCGCGCGCAGGGGCTCATGGCCCGCAGCTTCGGCACAGGCGAGATCGTTGGGCGCGAGGCGCCGCGCCCGGCGTGCCGTCAGCCGCGACCAGAGCTTGCGCGGAAAGGCATCGAGAGCCGGCAGACCCATCTGGAAGGGCAAAGGCACGCCTTCGGGCGTCCGCGCCACACCGTCCTCCCG
>DATBBO010000201.1:0-5369 GCA_036270995.1 Dongiaceae bacterium
GAGTCTGCATGACCTGGGCGCGGCTCTGCCGCCAGCGGACCAGATGCATGAACCCGCGGACGGCGTCGTCGGGGGTCTCGTAGGTCGGCACGCCGGCGGCGGCGATCAGGTTGCGCGCGCGGATCGCCGTGGCTTCCCCGACCCAGCTCGTCAGCAGGCAGCGCCGATGGCGGGCATGGCGCGCAGTACGGCTTCCGCCACCGCCACTCCGTCCGCCACCGCCGTGGGGCAGTTGAGCACCAGCAGCGCGTCGATGGCGGGATCGGCCAGAAGGGGCTCGATGGCGGCCTCGTAGCGCGCCGCATCGGCATCGCCGATGATGTCCACGGGATTCCCCCGCGACCAGAGGGGCGGCAGCAGGGCGTCGAGACGTTTGACCGTCTCGGGCCCGATCTCCGCCAGGTGCCCACCCTGATCGATCAGGGCATCGGTCGCCAGGATGCCGATGCCGCCGCCATTGGTGAGGATGGCGAGGCGGTCGCCGGCAATGGGGCCGGCGCTGGCGAGCGTCTCGGTCGCGGCGAAGAGCTCGGCGAGATCATAGACCCGAAGCACGCCCGCGCGGTGGAAGGCGGCGTCATAAACCGCATCGGCGCCGGCGAGCGCCCCGGTGTGGGAGGCGACGGCCTTGGCGCCCTCGGCATGGCGCCCCGCCTTGATGGCGATGATGGTCTTGCCCCGGGCGGCGAAGCGGGCGGCCGAGATGAACTTGCGCGCATTGCCCACGGTCTCGATGTAGAGCAGTACCGCGGTGGTTTCGGGATCGCCGGCGAGATAATCCAGCATGTCGGCGAAATCCACATCCGCCATCTCGCCCATGGAGAGGAGATGGGAGAAGCCGATCCCGCGCGCCGCGGCCCAGTCGATGACAGTCGTGACGATGGCGCCCGACTGGGCCAGGAAGGCGATGCGCCCGGCTGGCGGCGTCAGATGGGCGAAGCCCGCATTGAGCCCGATGCCCGGCACCAGCAGGCTGACGCAGTTCGGCCCCAGCAGGCGCAGCAAATGTGGCCGGGCGGCCTCCAGCATGGCCTGCTTCAGCGCGCTTCCCGCCGCGCCGTTGAAGCCGGCGCTGATCACCACGGCCGCCTTGCAGCCCCGGGCGCCAAGCGCGGCCACGATCCCGGGGAGCGTCGGTGCCGGGGTGGCGATGACCGCGAGATCCGGCGCCTCCGGCAGGCTTGCCACATCCGGATGGCAGATCTCGCCCTCGATCATCGTATGGGTGGGGTTCACCAGCATCACCCGGCCCCGGTAGCGCCCACCCCGCATGTTCCGGACCATGGTGGCGCCAACGGTGCCTGTGCGGTCGCTGGCCCCGATGAGCGCGACCGATCGCGGTGCCAGGAGATGGTCGAGGTTGCGGATCGTCATGAGGGATGGTTCTGCGCCCTTGGCCCGGCGCCGGCAAGAAGCGGATCGTGAGCAGGATGCCGCAGGTCCTCTTGACCTAGATCAATGATCCGCGAGGCCGCCCGCGGCCTAGTGACGCCCAGGCAGAGGTCTCGGGAATCACGCAAATGAATTGGGGTGTCATCTTCCTGCTCGCCATCGGCGCGCTGCTCGGACTCTTTTTGTCCGCCAATGCCGTCGATGTGCCTTTCCACCTTCATGGGCTCGTCTTCGCGGTCGCCGCGATCCTGGGCATCTTCGCCGTCATCAAGCTCCACTTCGACCGCAAGGGTCAGGTGGTCACCGGCTACAATGACGGCGTCGTGCGTGCCGGCGTCATCGCCTCGATGTTCTGGGCGGTGGCCGGGCTCCTGGTCGGGGTCTATATCGCCGCCGAGCTCGCCTTCCCGTCGCTGAATCTCGGCCTTTCCTGGATCAATTTCGGCCGGCTGCGCCCGGTCCATACCTCCGCCGTCATCTTCGCCTTCGGCGGCAATGTGCTGATCTGCACATCCTTCTATGTCGTGCAGCGGACCTGCAAGGCGCGGCTCGCCGGCGAGATCGCGCCCTGGTTCGTCTTCTGGGGCTATCAGCTTTTCATCGTGGTTGCCGCCACCGGCTATCTCATGGGCGTGACGGAGGCGCGGGAATATGCCGAGCCCGAGTGGTATGCGGACATCTGGCTCACAATCGTCTGGGTCACCTATCTGCTGGTCTTCCTCCTGACCCTCACCCGGCGCCAGGAGCCGCACATCTATGTGGCGAACTGGTTCTATCTCGCCTTCATCGTCACCATCGCGATGCTCCACGTGATCAACAACCTGTCGGTGCCGGCGAGCGTCTTCGGCACCAAGAGCTATTCGCTGTTCTCCGGCGTACAGGACGCCCTCACCCAGTGGTGGTACGGCCATAACGCGGTGGGCTTCTTCCTCACCGCCGGCTTCCTCGCGATCATGTACTACTTCATTCCCAAGCGCGCCGAGCGGCCGATCTATTCCTATCGGCTCTCCATCGTCCATTTCTGGTCGCTGATCTTCCTCTACATCTGGGCCGGCCCGCATCACCTGCACTACACGGCACTTCCCGACTGGGCCCAGACCCTGGGGATGACCTTCTCCATCATGCTCTGGATGCCCTCCTGGGGTGGGATGATCAACGGGCTCATGACCCTCTCCGGCGCCTGGGACAAGCTGCGCACCGATCCGGTCCTGCGCATGCTGGTCATCAGCGTCGCCTTCTACGGCATGTCGACCTTCGAAGGCCCGCTGATGTCCATCAAGTCGGTCAACGCGCTCAGCCACTATACCGACTGGACCATCGGCCACGTCCATTCCGGCGCCCTCGGCTGGGTCGGCTTCGTCAGCTTCGGCGCGCTCTATTGCCTCGCGCCGCAGATGTTCGGACGCCAGCGGCTCTATTCCCTCAAACTGGTGAACTGGCATTTCTGGCTCGCCACCCTGGGCATCGTGCTCTACGTCGCGGCGATGTGGGTCAGCGGCATCATGCAGGGGCTGATGTGGCGCGCTTATGACAATCTCGGCTTCCTCCAATACTCCTTCGCCGAAACCGTCGCGGCCATGCACCCCTTCTATGTCATCCGCGTTCTGGGCGGCCTGCTCTACCTCTCGGGTGCCCTGATCATGGTCTACAACCTCTGGCAGACGGCCCGCGGGGCGATCGCCCAGGAGACGCCGCTCCTCGCCGTTCCCGCAGCCGCGCCGGCGGAATAGGAACCACGTGCCATGATGACCCACGACAAGATCGAGAAGAACTCCATCCTGCTGTTGGTGCTGATCCTGCTCGTCGTCTCCGTGGGCGGACTGGTGGAGATCGTGCCCAACTTCTATCTCGGCAGCACGATCGAGAAGGTGAGCGGCGTCAGACCCTATACCCCGCTGGAGCTTGCCGGCCGCAACATCTATGTGCGGGAAGGGTGCTATCTCTGCCATAGCCAGATGATCCGCCCCTTCCGCGACGAGCTTGAGCGCTACGGGCATTTCAGCCTGGCCGCCGAGAGCATGTACGATCACCCGTTCCAATGGGGCTCCAAGCGCACCGGCCCCGATCTCGCCAGGGTCGGCGGACGCTATTCCGACGAGTGGCAAGTGACCCATCTGACCGATCCCCGCAGCATCGTGCCGGAGTCGGTGATGCCCACCTACGGCTTCCTGGCGACCACGCCCCTCGATACCTCGCAGATCGTCAACGACCTGAAGGCCAATCGCATCGTCGGCGTTCCCTATAGCGACGAGATGATCGCCAACGCAGTGGCCGATCTCAGGGCCCAGGCCCATGCCGAGGACCCGGGCGTGGCGGCGCTGGTCAAGCGCTATCCCGGCGCCCAGGCACATGCCTTCGGCGATGCCGCAGGCGCGGTGACGGAGATGGATGCCGTGGTGGCCTATCTCCAGGTGCTCGGCCGCATGGTCGATTTCTCGACCTACAAGGCCGACGAGAATCTGCGCTAGGGGGCCATCATGGATTTCGCGACGGCACTCAATTTCGCTCAGGTCTTCGGCCTCATCTACTTCCTGCTGATCTTCATCGGCGTGCTGGTCTATGCGCTGCGCCCCAGGGCCAAGGCGAAGTTCGACCGCTACGCCCGCATCCCGCTCTCCGAGGAGTGAGTTATGGCCGAGAAGAAGCCTGTCGACGAGCTGTCCGGCACGCCGACCACCGGTCACGAGTGGGACGGTATCCGAGAGCTGAACACGCCGCTGCCGCGCTGGTGGCTCTGGACCTTCTACGCCACCATTGTCTGGGCGATCGTCTATTGGGTGCTGATGCCCTCATGGCCGGGGATTACCGGCTATTATCATGGGCTGCTGGGCTATTCGAGCCGAGCTGCGATCGAGGCGAGCACGGCCGCAGCGCATCGCGAGATGGCGGCGATGAGCGGCAAGATCGCGGCGGCCCCGCTGGTCGAGATCGAGAAGACCCCCGCCTTGCTCGACTTCGCGCTCGCCGCCGGCAAATCGGCCTTTTCCGTCAATTGCTCGCAGTGCCACGGCGCCGATGCGGCGGGGCACAAGGGTTTTCCCAATCTCAACGACGACGACTGGCTCTGGGGCGGCACGCTGGACCAGATCGCCTTCACCATCACGCATGGCGCGCGCAACGGCAATGATCCGGGCGCCCGCGACAGCCAGATGCCGCGCTTCCTCACGGACGGCATTCTGACCCGCGAGCAGATCGGCGATGTGGCGGACTATGTGCTGTCGCTCTCGGGCCAGCCCCATGACGCGGCGGCCGCGACGCGGGGCAAGCCGCTCTTCGCCGATAACTGCGCGGCCTGCCACGGCGACAAGGGTCAGGGCAATCAGGAGGTCGGCGCCCCGCGGCTGAGCGACCATATCTGGCTCTATGGCGGCGACCGCGCCACGATCATCCAGACCATTTCCTTCGCCCGCAATGGGGTGATGCCGAACTGGGGTGCCCGTCTCGACCCGGTCACAATTAAGGAACTGGCGGTCTACGTGCATTCCCTCGGCGGCGGGCAATGAACGTGCAGTCGGCGCGCCCGCTGCCGGGGATCGTCACGCAGCCGGGCGTGGACCAGTTCGACGTCCGCCCGGTCAACAAGCGCAGCACGCAGGCCCTCTACAAGAAGCGGGAGAAGATCCATCCGAAGCGGGCGAAGGGGTTCTTCCGCCGGCTGAAATGGATCGTCATGGCTGTCACGCTGACGATCTACTACCTCACCCCGTGGCTGCGCTGGGACCGCGGACCGGGGGCGCCCGACCAGGCGGTGCTGATCGATTTCCCCGAGCGGCGCTTCTATTTCTTCTTCATCGAGATCTGGCCGCAGGAGGTCTACTACCTGACCGGCCTCCTGATCATGGCGGGCATCGGCCTCTTCCTCATGACCAGCATCGCGGGCCGCGTCTGGTGCGGCTATGCCTGCCCCCAGACGGTCTGGACCGATCTCTTCCTGGTGGTGGAGCGGGCGGTGGAAGGCGACCGCAACGCCCGCATCC
>DATBBO010000202.1:0-3252 GCA_036270995.1 Dongiaceae bacterium
GCCCGAATCCTTGACGCCGACCCAGGCCAGCGCGGGGTCGAGATAGTCGCAGCGGTTCATGAACCAGGTGCCGGTCTCGATCTGATCGCCGATGCGGATTGCGGCCTTCTCGTCATTGGTCCAGATGGCGGCGGTCAGGCCATAGGCATTGTCGTTCATCACCCGGACCGCCTCCTCATCCGAGGCGACGGGCATGATGCCGGCCACGGGGCCGAAGCATTCCTCCTGCATGATGGGATTCTTCTGGTCGAGATCGATCAGGATCTGCGGCGCCACATAGGCGGTCCCCGGCTTGTCCGCCTTGAACTTCGCCGCATCGACCGCCGCCCGCGCCCCGGCCCTGACGAACTTCGGCACCTGGCCGCGGATCTCCTCGGCCGCCCTGGTCCTGACCACCGGCCCCAGATTGACGCCGCTCTCGAGCGGATTGCCGAGATTGTACTTTTCCGTCAGCGCCACCGCACCCTCGACGAAGCCCTTATAGACATCCGTGTGAACATAGATGCGCTGAATGCCGCAACAGGACTGGCCCGAGTTGAAGAAGGCGCCATCCACCAGATTCTCGATGGCATGGGGAAGATTCGCATCGGCGCGCACATAGGCGGGATCGCAGCCGCCGAGCTCGAGGCCGAGACCGATGAAGCGCCGCGAGGCCGCCTCCACCACCGCGTGGCCGCCCGCGACCGAGCCGGTGAAGGCGACATAGTCGATGCCGTCGGTGCCGATGAGCTTGGAGGTGTCCTCATGGGTCAGCACCAGATGCTGGAACAGCCCCTGGGGCAGGCCCGCCGCCTTGAAGGCCTCGGCGAAGCGCTCGGCGCAAAGGGGAGTCTGCGCCGAGTGCTTCAGCAGCACGGCATTTCCCGCCATCAGCGCCGGGACCACCGCATTGACGGCGGTGAGATAGGGGAAATTCCAGGGCGCCACCACGAAGACGACCCTCAGCGGCTCGCGCCGGATGAAGCGGGTGAAGCCTTCCTTGGCCACGACATCGATATCGGCCAGGGCTTCGGGCGCGATCTGGATCATGTAGCGCGCCCGCTCCTCGAAACCGCGGACCTCCCCCGGCGACTGGCCGAGGGGACGGCCGATCTGGCGGGTGATTTCCTCGGCGATTGCCTCCTTGCGGCCGACGAAGGCATCGACGGCCTTTGTCAGGAGCCGCGCGCGCTCGGCGACGGGCGTCGTCCGCCAGGCTTTGGCGGCGCTCCGCGCCCCCGCGAGGGCCGCTGCGATCTCCGCGGCGCTGTCATAGGCGCGCTCGACATAGAGGCTGCCGTCGATTGGCGTGATGGTCTTCTGCATGGCGCCCATGCGGCTTGCTCCCTCAGATGATTTCGAAATAGCGCGAGAGCTCCCAATCGGTGATGTGCTTGCGGAACTCCCGCTCCTCCCATTCGCGGCTCGCGGCATAGTGCTCGACGAAGGCGTCGCCGAAGAGCTCGCGCGCCGCCTTGGACCGCTTCAGCCGGTCCGCCGCCTCCATCAAGGTGAGGGGCAAAGCCGATTTGGCGGGGAACTTCCGCTCATAGGCATTGCCCTCCACCGGCGGCCCTAGCTCCAGCTTGTGCTCGATGCCGTAGAGGCCGGAGCCGAGGGCCGCGGCGAGCGCGATATAGGGATTGGCGTCGGCGGCGGCGATCCGGTACTCGACGCGCTGCGACTTGGCCGAGCCCGGAATGACCCTGAGCGCGCAGGTGCGGTTCTCGACGCCCCAGGTGGCGTTGGTAGGCGCCCAGAAGCCGGGGATCAGGCGCGAGTAGCTGTTGACGGTCTGGGCGATCATGCCGAGAAGCTCGGGCATCAGGGCCTGCTGACCGGCCACGAAATGCTGCATCAGCTTGCTCATTCCATGCGGCCCCTTGGGATCATGGAAGGGCGCCTTGCCGTCCTTGCCCTTGAGCGACATGTGGATATGGCCGCTCTGGCCCGGATAGCTGTTGGACCATTTGGCCATGAAGGTCGCCATCAGGCCGCGGCGCTGGGCCAGCACCTTCATGAAGGTCTTGAACAGCGCGGCCCTGTCCGCCGCCTCGAGGCCGTGGTCGTAGTAGAGCGCCGCCTCCAGCACCCCAGGCCCGGTCTCGGTATGCAGCCCCTCGATCGGGATGCGCATCGCCTCGAAGCTGTCGAGGATCTCGTGATAGAGATCGGCCCAGACAGAGCTGCGCAGGCCCGAATAGCCGAAATAGCCGGGGGTGATGTTGGTGAGGTTGCGATAGCCCTTCTCGCGCACGCTCTCGGGCGTCTCGTCGAACAGGAAGAACTCGTACTCGAAGGCGGCATTGACGGCGAAGCCCAGCTTCTCCACCTGCTGCAGCACCCGGCGGAGGATGCCGCGCGGACAGATGGCCTCGGCCCGGTCGGTGAACTCGCAGAGGAAGAGCAGCGTGTTCTCCTCGAAGGGCAGCGCCCGACAGGTCTCCGGCAGAACGCGCACGAAGGCGTCGGGATAGGCCGTGTGCCAGCCGGTAAAGGTGAAGTTGTCATAGAGCTGGTCGTTGGAATCCCAGCCCAGCACCACGTCGCAGAACCCGAAGCCGCTCTCCAGCGCCGAGAAGAACTTGGCCTTGGAGATATACTTTCCCCGCAGCACGCCGTCGGCGTCGAACACACCGACCTTGACATGAGTGAGCCCGCGCTCCTCGACGATCTTGCGAGCGTCCGCGGCAGTGCGGATGTTTTCCGGCTTCAACGGCATGATGTCCTCCCCTGATTAGCGTGCAATGTGCCTTGGCCTTCGCGCGGCTGTCAAACCGGCCCGCGACTGAATTTCAGCCAAAAGGAAAAGGGCGCCGGAGCGCCCTTTCCCGTCTCGATCCGGTCGGCCCTAGATTTCGCCGACGGCCTTCTCCTCGGCGGCGATCTCCGCCTGGCGGCGGGCGATGATGTCGCCGATCGGCGGGCCCGGGAATCGGGTCCGTGCGACGCCGAACCACAGGATCGCCATGATGATCAACAGGGCGATGGTGTAGTTGATCAGCGCGTTGTTGGGTGGTTGGACGCCGATATAGAACAACACTATGCCGCCTACGACGGCGATGATCGCGAAAGGCTTGGACCAGACGCCGAGCTGGAACGGCCCCTTCTGGGTCCAGGTCCTGCCTTCGGCCAGCATGCCCGCCCCGATCGGTGCGGCGTAGGAGATATAGAGGAAGATCGCGCAGCCCGAGGCCAAGGTCTAGAACTGCGGTGTGTAGAGGGTGGAAATGAAGGCGAGAACCGCACCGATCCAGATCGCATTGACCGGGG